>DKLE01000085.1:999-11258 GCA_002455605.1 Firmicutes bacterium UBA6648 | reverse complement strand
ACTTATAATTGCATATTTTATAAATATCAATTTAAATATATAATATGCATGTAACGTTAAGGAAAATGCGCGCAAATCCATATGAATTTATTTAAATGATTGGAGAATATAATGATGGGTGAAAATAATAGGTATCAGTTAAATAAACAGCTGGCACAAATGTTAAAAGGCGGAGTAATTATGGATGTCACTTCTCCTGAACAGGCAAAAATTGCACAAGAGGCCGGTGCATGCGCCGTGATGGCATTGGAACGAATTCCGGCGGATATCAGAGCAGCAGGCGGGGTTTCTAGAATGAGCGACCCCAAAATGATAAAGGGAATACAGGAGGCGGTTTCTATACCAGTAATGGCCAAGTGCAGAATAGGACATTTTGTAGAAGCACAGCTGTTGGAAGCAATTGAAATTGATTATATAGACGAAAGTGAAGTTCTTTCTCCTGCCGATGATGTTTATCACATCGACAAAACGAAATTTGCAGTTCCCTTTGTATGCGGAGCTAAGGATCTGGGAGAAGCTTTGAGAAGAATCGCTGAGGGGGCTTCTATGATTCGCACAAAGGGAGAGCCGGGCACAGGAGATATTGTTCAGGCTGTGAGGCACATGCGTATGATGAACAGAGAAATTGCTACCATTCAAAGTACCAGAGAAGATGAATTGTTTAACCTGGCAAAAGAGCTTCAAGTGCCATATGACTTGATTCAATATGTACATGAAACAGGAAAACTGCCGGTTGTGAATTTTGCAGCAGGAGGAGTGGCTACTCCGGCCGATGCGGCACTGATGATGCAGCTTGGAGCAGAAGGTGTTTTTGTAGGCTCCGGTATATTTAAGTCAGGAAACCCAAAAAAACGGGCAGAAGCCATTGTAAAGGCGGTTACCAACTATATGGATGCCAAACTAATAGCTGGATTATCAGAGGATTTGGGAGAAGCTATGGTTGGTATTAATGAACAGGAAATAAAGCTCTTAATGGCAGAGAGGGGAAAATAAATTGAAAATAGCAGTGCTGGCACTTCAGGGCGCATTTATAGAGCATGAAACCGTATTGCGCGGTTTAGGCGCTGAATGTTTTGAGATTCGGCAAAGGAGAGATTTAGAACAGCGCTTCGATGGACTGATTTTACCAGGGGGAGAAAGTACGGCTATGGGGAAGCAATTAAGAGAATTAAATTTATTTGCACCCTTACGGGCTGTTATTGATAATAAAACACCAGTATTGGCTACTTGCGCGGGACTGATTCTTTTAGCAGAGCAATTGCAAGATGAGTCCACAGCGCATCTGCGAACACTCCCGGTAACCGTAAAAAGAAATGGCTACGGAAGGCAATTGGGAAGCTTTCAAGTGACTGGAGAAGTGGCCGGAATAGGACGTATACCGATGACTTTTATCCGAGCACCTTATATTGTGGAGACAGCTCCAGAGGTAGAGATATTGGCTGAGATAGATGGAAGAATCGCAGCAGTGCGTTATGAAAATCAGCTTGCTATGGCCTTCCACCCTGAATTAACGGAGGATACTTCTATTCATAGATATTTTATGAAAATGGTGCAAGAGCACATGAATTTAACCCATTAACCTGGCATTCAGTGGCATTTGCCTGTTTCACTTTAAATATAGGTTGACATTTATTCCTTTTACCAATAAAGTTATATTAATATAACAGAAAGGGTAATTTCTCCATGAGAAAAAATGTCATAGGAAGTATTTTGCTTGCATTAGGAATATTGCTTATAGTGATCGGGGTAATAAACGGAGAAAGTGCGGCAGTATTACAAAAGGCTGTCAGGATATGTTTGGAGTGTATAGGAATTGGCTGACTGGATAAAAAGGTTGAAGAACAATATAAGAACTGTTGTGCAGGTGATATTTGCTGCCTTGACCAATGGATATGCAGAAGGGTTTAGATATGGGAAAATCTATCAGGGAAATTTAAAAACAGCTTGTGTTCCGGGATTAAACTGCTATTCCTGTCCTGGAGCATTGGGCTCTTGTCCCATAGGAGCTCTTCAAGTAATATTAGCCAGTCCCGCTTATAAATTTTCATTTTATGTGACCGGTTTACTTGTGGCATTCGGAGCAATTTTGGGCCGGCTAATTTGCGGCTGGCTTTGCCCCTTTGGATTATTTCAAGATGTGCTTTATAAAGTACCCTTTGCTAAAAAAATAAAAAATCTTCCGGGGCACGAATATTTGAGATATTTAAAATACATAATCCTAACTGTTTTTGTAATCCTTCTGCCAATGGTGGCAGTGGATATAATCGGTCAGGGGATACCCTGGTTTTGTAAAGTCATTTGCCCTTCCGGAACGTTAATGGGAGGATGGACTCTTGCTTTGCTCAATCCGGGTTTGAGTGAAAAATTGGGATGGCTGTTTACCTGGAAGAGCTTTTTGTTAATTTTAATCATCGTGCTCTCTATTAGTTCATATAGGCCTTTTTGTAAATACCTATGTCCTTTGGGAGCAATTTATGGTTTTTTTAATCCGGTATCCTTTTACCGATTTGAAATCAATAAAAATAAATGTATAAACTGTAAGGCCTGTCAGCAGGCCTGTCCCATAGAAATACCGGTATATAGCAAACCAAATAGCATGGAATGCATTCGATGCGGAAGATGTAAAAAGGTTTGCCCCAATCAGGCTATTTTTGTACCTATAAGCAAAAAGAATGGATGCTTAAAAAATATATAAAACCACTAAAGTGTGGTTTTATTTTTTTCAGATTAGGACAAAGTGAGTTGTAAAATAAAACAAAAAAACTATAATTATATTGTTGATTAAAACAAAAATATGTTGACTGTTTAAAAAATAGGTATTATTATATATAGAAGAATAAAATAAATAAACGTTTAAAATATATTGGCAGAGAGGAAGGATAGTCATGAAATACCAATTTCCAGTAAACAAAACTACTAACCCAAAGCAGAAACCAGATCCGGATACCTTGCGTTTCGGACAGGTTTTTACGGATCACATGTTCATTATGGAGTATACTCCTGAAAAAGGCTGGCATAATGGACGGATTCAGCCTTATGCTCCCCTTCAGATTGATCCTGCGGCAGCTGTATTTCACTATGCTCAGGAAATGTTTGAAGGCTTAAAGGCCTATAAATCCAAAGATGGAAGAGTTCTTCTGTTCAGACCGGATATGAATGCCAAAAGAACAGCTAATACCAACGAAAGAATGTGTATTCCTCATATTGACGAAGAACTGTTTGTTGAAGCCATAAAAGCAGTCGTAGATGTGGATAAAGATTGGATTCCTGGAAAAAAGGGAACCTCCTTATACATAAGGCCCTTTATTATTGCGGATGAACCATTCCTTGGGGTCAGACCCGCAGATCATTATTTGTTTATGATCATACTAAGCCCGGTAGGCCCTTATTATGAAGGAGGTCTTGCTCCAACAAAGATTTATGTAGAAAATGAATTTGTAAGAGCTACACCGGGAGGTACAGGATTTGCTAAAATAGGAGGCAATTATGCAGCCGGCTTGAAGTCACAGGAGAAAGCACATGAAAGCGGATATGAACAAGTTTTGTGGTTAGATGGTGTAGAGAGAAAATATGTGGAAGAGATTGGTACCTCCAATGCTTTCTTTAGAATTGAGGATGAGGTTATCACAGCGCCTCTGACCGGAACCATCTTACCGGGTATAACTAGAGATTCTGTAATAAATTTATTGCAGAAATGGGGTCTGAAGGTTTCAGAGAGAAGGATGACCATAGATGAGGTCTTTGAAGCAGGGAAATCAGGTAAGCTGGTGGAAATGTTTGCAACAGGCACTGCTGCAGTAATTTCTCCGGTGGGTGAGCTTGCATGGAAAGACGAAAAGGTTGTAATTAATAAGGGTCAAATCGGTGAGCTTTCTCAGAAACTCTACGATGAACTTTATGGACTTCAAATTGGCGAGGTCGAGGATACTCTTGGCTGGACTGTTGAAGTATAAATTTTTTCAGCGCATTTAAATATGCAAAAGTAAAAGCAAAGCTTTCTCCTTATAGCTTTGCTTTTCTTTTTTATATTGCATTTAAAATTTTATAGGAAGTATTTTTCCGCAGTATTCAATGGATTGTATTTCAGAAGGATTAAGGATCTGATTGAATTGAGCATCTATAACAATATCAAAATGATTGATATTCGTTCCCCGGCTGCCGTTATCGGCATTGAGAATATCGCCGTTTTTCAGATATATAATTAATGGAGCCTGGTGAATGTCCTCACTGTTTAAATCAGATGAGGCTTTCAGCGTCATACTGATAGAAATGGGAGATAATCGAACCTCTTTTATTTTTAAATGAATATCATTATACTGTAAATCTTCATTTAGCTTATAAATGGCTGTATGATCCGCATAGTCTAAAGGGAATGTAATTTCCCAGGTTCCCGGTATGAGAATATGGTAAATATCATTTTCATCCCCAGGAGTACCTTCGATAATGCCTTTTGGACGGTCCTTTAATTCTTTCTCTTCCTTATAGCTTGAAAAATCGCTCAGACGAAGTGTCATATTTTTTCCAATCAGCTTTCGATTGGAGCTCAAGCACAGCATCATGGGTTTAACATTATCTTGAGGATTGGGATCTTCTAAGTTTTCGAAGCTATAGCCCATGCCTGCGGGAAGGCCAAAGGTGCTCTCAAGAGTAATCATGGAAGTAATAAAGGTATATTGCTCTTTATCCAGTATAGTCCCTTCCGGTGCTATAATATCATACATGACATAGACCGCATTTCTGTCTCCTACCGCTTCTTTTATATCAATAGTCAAGCCGTTGGCGGTTACTTGTTTATCGATAATGGTACCCAGGTTATTTAATAAATCGGATTCTTGTTGGTTTTTTGGCTGAAAAAAATTGATAAAATGGCTGTTTAATGCAGAGGCAGCAAAGGTTACTGCCCCTAGAGCAAATACAGTAATACAAGCTGCAGCTAAAACAATCACTTTTTTTCTGCGGGGCTTTTTTTCTTTTTCTATTAAACCGGCTTTTAAAAATGTTTTGTTGAGAATTCTATTTTTTTCATCAAAAGAAATCGGTTCATCTGCGATTAGATCGTCATCCTTCAGGTTATAATATTTCATAATATCCTCTAAATTTTTCATATAATAATTCCCCTTTCAATTAATGCCTCCCGAAGCATCTTTTTTCCCCGATACAGTTTATTTTCAACTGTTTTTGGACTCAGGGAGAGTGAATCAGCTATGGAATTAATCCGTTGCTGCAAAAAATATCTGAGTATGAATATCTTTCGATCTGGCTCAGGAAGAGAGTCTACCGCTTCTTGAATAATCCGGGAATTGGTTTCTCTGGCCAGTTCATCTGCAAAGTCAACGAAAAAGCCAATGTCGTTTTCTTCAAGAGAAACAATTTCCAATGAGGCCTGGCTTTTTCGAAGATAATCGATAGCGGTATATCTTGCTATGCCATATAAATAGCTTTTTAGGGAAGCCTGATTGTCTGCTTTAAATTTGTCAATGTTTTTCCATAATTTAACAAATACATCAGACATACATTCTTCGATATCTTCCCTGTTAGAGTAACCGAGAATTTTTGAGATAACCCATTTCATCGATCCGCCGTATAAATCCATAGCTTTCGATAAACCTTCCTGAGGATTACTTTTAATCAGTAATATTAATTGATTGTCTTCATTCATTTTTACCTCACCTTATTTACATATAAAATTTATTCTTCGTTTTGAGTACTTCATATATACATTCGTTTAAAATCAATATTTCACTCAATAATTTATCATATTTTTTTCAAATAAAGCAATTAGAGAATTTTGGTTTAATTTTTTCCGCTTTATTTAGAGTAAAAACCTATAATTTGATAATACTAAGATTGAGAAAAAAGAGAGGAGTTGAAGCAATTGAGAAAAAGACGTATTTTTCTTGGACTTTTATTGGTTATCGCTTTAATGGCATTTGTTGCATGCGGCCGTGATGATGGAACAGTATTAGATCCAAATACACCTAATAATGTAACAGATAATAACGGAACCGTACGTGATGATCTAGACAACGCTGCAGACAATGCAGGAGACGCTGTTAGAGACACGGGAGATGCAGTTGAAGATTTAGTAACAACTGATGGTGCAGTAAATAAGGGCACCAATAATTTATAATCAATAAAAGTTTTAAAGGGTGGCTTTTGCCATCCTTTATGTTTTAAAATTAAAAGTATTGTGGTATACTAAACATATGAGTAAAAAGATATTAAATAAGAAAAAAAGAGAAAATGAAAAAGCAGAAACCGCTTTAATTGGACAGAAACCAAAATTTCCTAAAGATGCTAAAATTATTCAGGGAGTATTATCAAAACATAAAAGAGGTTTTGGCTTCGTGACGCCTATAATAAATGAAGAGGAAGAAAATCCTGTTACAGAAAAAGAGAGACAGGATGTATTTATTGCGAGTAAACATCTAAACGGAGCGATGAACGGGGATACGGTATCCGTCGTATTATTTCCGGAAGGTAATTCAACGAAGTCCAGAGAAGGGATTATTGATAAAATAATCACTCACGGAGTAACTGAAATAATAGGGACTTTTGACAAGAGCAGTCGATTTGGATTCGTTATACCAGATGATAAACATTTTAACAATGAAGATGTCTTTGTTAAAAAAGGTGATTGGAAAAATGCTGAAAACGGCGATAAGGTTGTGGTTCAAATAACCAAGTATCCGGAAAACGGGAATAGTGCCGAAGGAAAAATTACTGAGATAATCAGCCGATTTGGTGAAACAGGAGGAGATATAAAAGCCTTAATCAGACAGTATAATTTGTTCCAGACCTTTCCAAGCAGAGTAAATGCAGAAGCAAAAGCCGTTTCTAAAATTAAATTGCAAAAAGAAGAAGATTTTACTCCTATTTCAGAGGAAGAATACGAAGGAAGAACTGATTTAAGAAGTAAAAAAATCATTACAATAGACGGGGCAGATGCTAAGGATTTGGATGATGCCATATCGGTAGAAAAACTGAAAAACGGTAATTATCTTTTGGGGGTTCACATTGCAGATGTAAGTCATTATGTAACTGAAGACGGTCCTATGGATAAAGAAGCATTAAAAAGAGGGACCAGTGTATATTTGGTAGATCAGGTTATCCCTATGTTACCCAAAGCTCTTTCCAATGGAATATGCAGCTTAAACCCTCAGGTGGACAGGCTGACCCTTTCCGTTTCTATGGAAATTGATTCCACGGGAGAGGTTGTAAGCCATGATATTTTCAAAAGTGTTATTCATTCCGCTCATCGTATGGTTTATGATGATGTATCGGATATACTGGAAAAAAATACGCAAGAGTTGATTTCCAAATATGATGATATTTATGAAGAAATTTTAATAATGAAAGAATTGGCAGAAATTCTTCATAAAAAAAGGGATTTAAGAGGCAGCTTAGACTTTGATTTTGATGAAGCTTATATTAAATTAGATGAAGCCGGCATACCAGTAACGGTGGAAACCGCAGAAAGGCGTGTTGCTAACCGTATTATTGAAGAATTTATGCTTATTGCCAATGAAACCATAGCTGAGCATTTTTTCTGGCTGGAGGTTCCATTTGTTTATCGAGTGCACGAAAAGCCCGCACCGGATCGAATGGATGAATTTAAAAACTTTATCAGAGGCTTTGGCTTAATGATGAAAGGAAATACAGAGAACGTTCATCCCAGAGTACTCAGTGACATGCTGCGGGAAGTAAAAGGACAATCCTACGAAAATGTCGTAAATACAGTAATGCTTCGTTCTATGAAAAAAGCCTTTTATGATGTTACTTGTGATGGACATTTCGGTTTAGGCGTGAAATTTTACTGCCATTTCACTTCTCCCATAAGAAGATATCCGGATTTGATTATACATCGCATTATAAAAGAAGTAATAGATGGCAGACTCAATGAAAAAAGAAGCAAGCAGCTTAGGAAAAAGGTGGATATTGCATCGGAGCTTTCTTCAAAAGCCGAAAGGCATGCTCAGGAGCTGGAACGTGAAGTAGAAAAACTGAAAAAAACGGAATATATGTCTTATCATATAGGTGAATGCTTCGAAGGTGTTATCAGCGGAGTTACAAATTATGGATTCTATGTGGAGCTTCCTAATACTATTGAAGGTTTAGTTCGCATTGAAGATTTAAAAGATGATTACTATGATTTTGAACAGACAAAATATAGATTCATCGGCCAGCAGACGCATAAGATTTATGGCTTGGGAGATAAAGTAAAAATACAGGTAACACGAGCAAATATAGAAGACAGAGAAATTGATTTTATAATAGCAGAAGAATAAAAAACGGCCTTGAGTTTTTAACTCAGGCCGTTTGGTTTTGATATAGCAGAAAGGGCATCGCCTGCTTCATCAACTAGGATATTTTTTTGTGCAATATCCCCCAAGGATACAATTCCTACAAGTCTGTCGTTAGAAACAACAGGCAGACGTCTGATCTGATTATTAGCTAACAAAAGTGATGCATCGTGAGCATTCATGCTTGGGGTGGCACAAGTTATATTCTGAGTCATAACGTCTTGTGCTTTTAAGTTATTGTTTTCTTCAGCTACTGAACGCAAAACTATATCTCTGTCTGTAATGATACCGAGAACACGGCCGGAATCATTGCAAACCGGAATAGAGCCGATATTTTCTTGTTTCATTTGCTTGGCAACTTGTGAAATAGGGCTGTCGGGTTTTACACAGCTGACACATGAGGTCATAATATCTTTTACCAACATAAGAAAAACTCCTTTCCAAATCTGTAAATTTAAGAATGCAAATTAAAAAAGCAAACTACTTTAGTATTTTGCTCTTTTTCTTTTTAATTATTCAATTAATAGTTTTTGTATTTATCCGGATTCCAGAAAGAAGGCATAAACAGTGTGATAATCGTAAAGAGTTCCAGTCTTCCTGCAATCATAAGAAAACATAATACTAAACGCAAAGGTCTGCAGTAGATACTGAAATTGCCTGTAGCTACATCACCAAGTCCAAAGCCTACGTTGGACAGCATGGCTACAGAAGAGGATAGCGTTGTTATGAAATCCAGATTCTGCAAAGATAAGATAATGCTGCCAACTATAATAAGTATAAAATAAAGCATAATAAAAACAGTGATATAGGAAACTCTTAAAGCTGAAATGGAACGTCCGCCTATCTTTACAGCAACAACTGAGCGGGGATGAATTCTTCTTGTAAAGCCTCTTCCAACCAATTTACAAAGTACTAAAAATCGAATGACTTTTATAGAACTGCTGGTGGAATAAGAGCATCCGCCGATCAGCATCAGTACGATTAATATGACAATACTGAAAGAAGGCCAGCCTGTGTGTCCGATAATTGAAAAACCTGAAGTGGTAGCCATAGAAACCACTTGAAAGGTTCCATAACGTATGGACTCCATAAGTCCGTAAGTTTTAGTAAAATATAAATTCAGTGCTACAAATCCGGAGCCTAAAATCATAATGATAAAAAAAGCTCTAAGCTCTATGTTGGTTAAAACAGTTTTCCAGTTTCCATGAAGCAGCAGGAAATAGAGCGTAAAATTAATGGAAGACAAAATTGTAAAAATAACTATAACTGCTTCATTGTAAAAACTGTTGTAATGTGAAAAAGCGTGGTTCATGCTGCCCAAGCCGCTTGTACTTACACTTGCCATGGTATTGATAATCGCATCAAATATGTCCATAGGGCCCAGGGCTAGGAGTATAAACTCTATAATCGTAAAAGAGAGGTATAAAATATATAAATATCTCGCCGAATCTGAAGTACGGTTGGTTACTTTTCCCAAAATCTGACCGGGTACTTCTGCTTGAGCCAGTGTTTTCCCTTCCATGCCTAAGGCAGGTAAAATAGATATGGTTAATACTAAGATACCTAAACCGCCCAGCCAATTACATACCCCTTTCCAAATGAGCAGACTTCTAGGAATTGTATCCAGGTTAAATAAAGTCGACCCTGTAGTGGTAAAAGAGGCAATGGATTCAAATAGAGAATCGATTACTGAATCTGTCTGGTCTGATGTCCAATAGGGAAGAGCCCCTAAAATACAGGCTGTAATGCCGCATAGGGTGACGATAAGGTATCCGTCCCGCATGCGGATAGGTATCGTTGCAGGCTTTAAAAAATGCAGCAAAACAAGTGATACGAGTATCATCGTGACAGCTAATATCAGAAAGTTCTTTAACTGCGCCCCTTCGCCGTAATATAAAGCAGTAGCTATAGGTATAAACATGGCAGTACCTATAATGATAGGTACAACACTGACAA
>DKLE01000085.1:0-891 GCA_002455605.1 Firmicutes bacterium UBA6648 | reverse complement strand
ACACTGACAAATTTAAAAATAATACGATAATTAAATGACATAATAATTTTCCTCTATTATCTGTCCTGCTGCCAGAACTTAGGCATCAGAAGCATAATAAATGTGTACAGTTCCAAACGTCCTGCAAGCATAATGAATGACAGTAAAAACTTAGAGGCATTGGAGTATATACTAAAATTTAGGGAAGGCCCGATAAGATTAAAACCAGGACCTACATTTCCAATACAAGTTAGGGCAGCACTTAAATTTGTTAAAATATCAAAACCATCAAGACTTATTAACATGGTACATATAGCAACCAATAAAATATGAAGGAATGTAAAACTGGCAATCTCAGAAACCGTATCGATACTTAATTTTTTTTCATTGACTTTTATTGTTATGATAGCATTTGGATGCAACCTTACCTGAATACTTCTTTTTATAAGCCTCAAAATAACAAGGATTCTTATTACTTTAACGCCGCCTGCTGTTGAAGCAGAGCATCCTCCGATAAGCATCAACGTAAATATCAGCATTCTGCTGAAGGTGGGCCAAATATCATAATCCGCAGTAGCAAAGCCCGTAGTAGTTAATATGGATACCGTCTGAAAGATAGAATAGCGAAAGGACTGCCCAAAACCTTTATATGTTTCAGAAAACCATAAATTCACACTGATTAGCAAAGAAATGATCAAGATTATATATATATATAATCTGAATTCCTCGTCAGCGAGAAGATTTTTAATTCCGCCTCTTTTTCTAAAAGTGTAAAAATAGAGATTAAAGTTTACACCTGACAGTATCATAAAAACAGTTATGATTATCTCAATGCCAACACTATTAAAGTGTGCCACACTGTTATTATAATTAGAAAAACCTCCGGTACCTACAGAACCAAAGGTATGGGTT
>DKLE01000188.1:12865-20901 GCA_002455605.1 Firmicutes bacterium UBA6648 | reverse complement strand
CGACCCGAGGGGATCGCTTTTTTGCCATTTTACCTATTGTCCATTCACTTGGCTTATTTGTCAGCCTTTGTAGCAGGAAGAATAGTTTCAACTTCTGCATGTGGTCTTGGAATTACGTGTACTGAAACTAATTCGCCTACTCTCTGAGCAGCAGCAGCACCAGCATCTGTAGCAGCCTTAACAGCTCCTACATCTCCTCTTACCATTACAGTAACAAGTCCGCCACCAACAAATTCTTTACCGATTAATGTAACATTTGCAGCCTTTACCATAGCATCAGCAGCTTCAATTGAACCAACTAAACCCTTTGTTTCGATCATACCTAATGCATCATATTTCATCTTAAAATCCTCCTAAAAATTAATTTCATTTTAATTTATTTTTTTATTTAATTCAATAACTTATTTAACACTTTTATTTTACAATTGTGATCTTTGCAGATGAACCCAGTCCCATTGCATTCGCTTCTTCTGTATCAAGATGACATTCCAAGGCAGAAGCATCATTCGCTCTTATGGCAACATTGCTATAAATACCGCCTTTTGGACCATCAACCTGTATGCAAACAGTCTGTCCATCCTGTACACCCAGACGCTGAGCGTCTGCAGGTGTCATATGAATATGTCTTTGAGCCACAATCAGACCTTCTGATGTCTGTACGGAACCTCTTGGACCAATTATAGTAATTCCCGGTGTTCCTGCCAGCTCTCCTGACAGTCTTGCTTCAGACGGTGATCCTAATTTAAAGCAATCCCCCGTTAAAACTTCTACTTGAGTTTTGCTTCGAACGGGACCCAGTACTCTTACCTTTTCAATAGCACCCTTCGGTCCGCAGATGGTTACTGTTTCCTTGCATGCATATTGTCCCGGCTGTGACAAGTCTTTAATCTTTGTCAGCTGGTATCCTTCACCGAATAAGGCATTCAAATCGGACTGTGAAAGATGGATGTGTCTGTTGGAAACACCTACAGGAATTTCATTGCAATTAACTGGTGCTTCCGCCGATACACTGCCCTGTACCGCTTCTAATAAAAGCTTTAATACAGCTTCACATTTATCCATATTAGTTAGCCCCCTTCATTGCGCTTACTAACTGGTTAACTAGAGCCATTAAATCTTCTTGATTTAAGCCTTCTTCTTTAGCTGTTCCTGTACAGCAAGAATTATTATTGTTTAGAGCATTTGCCATTGCAGCATATTGAGCTGGGCTGAAAGCTCCAGGACCAGTACAGCATCCGCCGCTAACGCTATTTGGAACGCTTGTACAGCCTCCTGCAAGCTCCGGATGATTAAATGTCGGATCATCCTCTGCTAATGTAGTGCAGTCCTTTAAGCCATAAGCTACTCTCTTAATGTTCACTAAATGGATTGGTGTTACATTCTCTGAAGTAGCACTTCCTCCCCAGGTTCCGCAGCCTAAAGTGAAGGCAGGCATCAATCCAGTGCTTGCACCAGTACCTCCCATAGTACCTCCTGTATTAACCAGAATACGGGATGCCGGCTTAGCTGCAAACTTCATAACGATATCTCTGTCTTCTGTGTGCAGACTCATGGTATGTCCGATACCATTCTGAAGAAGGGCTATACTTAATTCACAAGCTTCATGCCAATCCTTAACGGTATAGAAGCCAAGCACAGTAGTAAGCTTTTCAAAGGATAACGGATATCCTTCACCTACTCCTCCCTGTTCTCCAATCAGAACTCTTGTTCCAGCTGGAATGGAGATTCCTGCGGCTTCTGCAATGACATCAGCAGCTCTTCCTACAAATTTAGCATTCATGCTGTGACCATTCTTAAATAACAGTTTGCAAACCTTTGCTGTTTCTTCTGCTGTCATGAAATAGCCGCCCTGTTTCTTGAATTCTGCTACTACCGCGTCACGATTGCATTCTTCACAAATAATAGACTGTTCGGAAGCACAGATTGTTCCATTATCGAAAGTCTTACTAGCCATGATATTTTTTACTGCCTGTTCCACATTGGCTGTTCGTTCAATGTAGGCTGGGGAGTTTCCGGCACCAACGCCAAGAGCTGGCTTTCCAGCACTATATGCCGCTTTAACCATTCCCGGTCCCCCTGTTGCAATGATAATAGCTACTTCCTTCGCATGCATTAATTCATCCGTTGCCGCCATAGATGGCATGGAAATGCATCCGATACAATTTTCAGGCGCTCCTGCTTCTACTGCTGCTTGATATAATAGCTCTGTTGCTTTCATGGTGCACTTTGCAGCGGATGGATGCGGTGAAAAGATAATGGCATTTCTCGACTTCAACGCTATCATTGCCTTATATATTACCGTTGAAGTTGGGTTTGTTGATGGGATAATACCCATAACCAGACCCACCGGATCAGCAACCTCTATAATCTTATTAACAACATCCTCTTGAATCACACCGATTGTTTTCATGTCTTTGATTGCGTTGTACAAAATAGTAGCTGCCATATGGTTCTTATATGTCTTGTCTGCTACTTTACCGAAACCAGTTTCCTCTACAGCCATCTGAGCCAGGCAAACGGCATTTTCCTCCGCTACCCGAACCATATTTCGCAGAATTTTATCAATCTGCTCTTCGGTGTAAGTTCCAAGCTTGTCTGTGGCAATTTTACCAAGACGAGCCAGATTTCTTACTTCCTGTACTGAACGTAAATCATAATCAAAATTTTCCATCTTGTGATTCCTCCTTTCTTTTCTTCTTCAGTATATATTGTTTAGTCATTTTGCAAGTTAGTGCTGCCCGTAATATTTCTTGAATTCTTCCATCAATAGATTTTTATCGGCTTTGGAGATTACTCTTCCGGCAATGCCGAATTCTTTAAATTCACGAGCTAAGTTTCTCAGTTTTGTCACTTTCAGTTTATCTAAAGCTTCCAGTGCCTTTTCCATACTGCCTTCCTTTACCAGCTTATCCAAGTCTTCTTTGTGCATTTCACTGAAATCCGTCTGGGAGTCCATACCCTTCGGAGCAGGAGTTACAACAGATTCAACTTTTTCCAAAACTTCTTTATTCTCTATAACAGTTTCAACTTTCTCTTCTGGTTCAGATGCCTTCTTCTCAGCAGCAGCACTATTTAATTTTTTTTTTGAAGTTGGATACACAATTGTTTTTCCAACTTCTTCATGTGGTCTTGGAATTACATGTACGGAAATTAATTCGCCGATTCTCATGGCAGCAGCTGCACCGGCATCGGTTGCTGCTTTCACTGCGCCTACATCTCCTTCTATAATGATTGTAACCAGACCGCCTTTTACAAAAACTCTATCTACCAGCTCTACGTTTGCTGCTTTCAGCATAGCATCTGCACTTTCGATAGCTGCGATAAGTCCTTTTGTTTCAATTAATCCAAGCGCTTGCATTTACATACCTCCTAAAATTCGGCTCTTTCCTTTAGTATGTCGCATAGAATGCTTTCATCTTATTCGGAGAACCAAAGGCTACTTTTGCACCATTCGGGAAGAATACGGAATCTCCTGGCTGTGCTGTATAAACCTTACCATCTACCGTTACGGTTAAAGTCCCTTCGATAATATGATACAATTCTTCGCAAGCACATTCCCAATCAAACTGGCAGTTTTCAATTGTAATGAATCCTGCATTCATGGAGCATCCGTCATCCTTGTTTATGATTTCCTGATAGAACACTTTATCTGATGGGTTTCCTGTATCCAATGCTTCATATTTTACTGTATTTCCCCGTACTATCTTCAATCCGCACGGATCCTTTTCTGCCGTATATGGTTTATCGCATGTTACTGAATCCAATACTCCCTGCAACAGACCTTTGTCCGCTAAAGCTTTCAGTACAGTGTAAATCATATTTGTATCAATTTCACCGTCACAAGCTTTTGCTGCTTCAGCAGCCGGTGCCTGAGCTTGGCATGCAGCTGGTGCCGCACAAGCCTGTACCGGAGCTTCTGTGGAAAATTCAATTCCGCAAGCTCTTGCTGCATCCTTAGCGGATGGAGTCACCAGTGTGTCCTCATCAATATAGAACACTTTTTGTCCCTGCTTTTCCAGGGCTTCTACATCCTTTGCACAAATTAATCTTTTCATTTGGCTTCACACCCTTTCCTATTTTAAAGTTCTTTTCTATTAGAACAAAGACGGTATCAGTCTGTCTGACGGAGAAGGTATTACTTCTGCATTGACTAACAGACCTTTTTCTTCTGCAATATTTCTCCCCGCTTCTACTCCTGTTTCCACTGCCGCTACATCTCCTGTGAATGTAAAGAAGGCTTTTCCTCCTAATCCATTCCCCAGACGCAGTTCAAGCGGTTCCAAGTCCGCTGACTTTAAAATTGCATCCGCTGCAATTACCATTGTTGACATAGAGAAGGATTCCATAATTCCTACTGCCTGGATTCTCTCCGGCATTGTTGAGCCTGTAATAGCCGGGAATACCTGTGGATTTACATTCGGTATTATTATGGAATCTACCCAATATTCTCCTGCTACCTTTTCTCCTATCTGTACAGAATCTTCTACTGCTGCTACATCTCCATGGACAATTGCTATATATTTGCCCGGACATGTAGTTGCTGCTGTCACTATCTCAACCTCTGATATCTTTACCATCTGGTCTGCTGTATAAATACCACGGGCAATACTTGTAAATTCAACCATACCTATTGCATTCGCCATATTAATCCCTCCTTATTGCTATATAGTCATTTCCGCTCTCGGTTACTGTCCCGGAAATGCTTGCATGAATGGCAGCTCCCAGACTTTCTTCCGGAATTGTACCAATTAACTGTCCTTCCTGAACATGCTCTCCCACCTTTACCGCTGGGACTGCCGGTGCACCAACATGCTGTCTTGTAGCAATATGCACCACCTCAGGCTTTACTGTTATCTCTGTCATCGGCGCTGGCTTATCAAAATCACGCAGGCCAATTCTAGCAATAAGTCTCTTGCTGGGAACTAAGCGATGTTCCCGTGCAGTTCGTACTTCAAATACTTCTTTGGTGGGTTTATATCTCATATTTAATTCAGCCAGCTTCTCCCTGTAATAATTGTTTGCTGACTTTGGATATAACCCAATTGGACAAGAGAATACTTCACACAGGTTGCATTGGCAGCATAGCTGGGCCACCTTCTGTCCTTCCAAATCCTTCACATCATAGCTTAAAGAGCGCATCATCTTATGGGGCAGGGTATCATGTCCAAGTAAGAAACGGGGACATAGATCCGTGCACATCCGACATTGTTCGCAAGAAGCTCTGTTGATTCTCTTTGCCTGTACCATTGAAGCTGTCTTTTTTCGGATTAAGGGGTGATTTTTCTTCAGTATCACAAACCCTTTATTTTTCTTTGTTACATAACCATTCAGATTGTTCATTACCGGCCCCATCATCGGACCGCCGTCAATCACCGCATAATCTTCAAAATTCTCGATACCGCTTAATCGAAGTACATCTATGATCGGTGTACCTACCGGTACTTTTACGGTCAGGCGGTTAGGTATATCCCCCGCCAAGGTTATATATTTTTCTGTAACAGGCTTTCCTAAGGAAGCATGATATATATTCAAAGCGGTCTCTGAGTTGATTACCACACATCCCACCTGAATGGGAATTCCCGCTTCCGGTACTACTCTTCCTGTTAATTCATATACTAATACTTGTTCATCTCCCGCAGGATAGATATCCGGCAGAGCTCCTATTTCTATATAGTCTCCTACCTTTAATTCCTCAATTCTCTCCTGCAGTACTTTAATTACTTCTTTATGCTTTCCTTTTATTCCTATAATGGCTTTAGTAGCATTGACCTGCTTTCCGGCCGCTTCAAAGCCTTTTATTATTTCATCGGGAAACATCTCCATCAACTGCTGGTCCACTCTTAATAGCGGCTCGCATTCAGCTCCGTTAAGAAGTATATAATCTGCTTTTGATGCTAATTTCGCATGAGTAGGAAATCCTGCTCCGCCTGCACCTATTATGCCGGCTTCTTTTACCATATCAAGAAGACTCATTCTTATACCTCCCGAAATCAACCAAAATCGCAATCTTCATCAATGATTCCGACAACAACTGCGTCCACTGGGATATTATCATCTCCAAGCATTCGCCTGGCAGATGAACCTTGACAAATTATCACTCTGTCACCTATCCCTGCGCTGATAATATCTACGACTACCATTCGCTGGCCTTCGCATCCGCCTCCGATTACTTCTGCCAGCATGAACTTTAACCCGTTTAAAGATTCCGCTTTTCTTGTTGCCCATACATTATCAATAAGTCTTGCTGTTAACATAAATCTTTCCCTTCTTCCAATTTGCGTTTTATTTCACGGATTGCATCCTCAACTGATGCCGTATCACCGAATATCGCAATTAAAATCATATTCTGCGGGCAGCTTCCTCTAATGTCTTCGACCGTGACACCAACTGCCTTTTCAGCTACATCCGCTGCGCATATCATTTCAATCATTCTCCCCTGTACCAGGCCAACTGCATCTATGTTGTCATACTCTGATTTGTTCGTTGAGCCCATACGGCGTTGTAGGATATCCATGGTTCCTTTTGAAGGGGATTTAATAATTCGAAATTCCATATTAGAACACCCTCTCTAATCGATGCTTTCCCGCTTACAGTTAAGCGCTATTCCCAAAGGAGTTACAAACATCGGGTTTTTTGGCTTATGGGTAAAGATACCTGTCTGTTTCTGTATAATGTCCTCAATACCTGTCAGTCGACAAGTTCCGCCAACCAAAGCTATCTCTTGCACATCGTAATTTTTAATATGCTGGCTTATAATTGAAGAAACTTTTTCTACTACCGGCTTTAATACCGGTAAAAGCTCCTTATGATTTTTTTCATCTTGTTTATATAAATCTGCGTCTGTAAAATTCATTTTGTACGCACCTGAAATAACCAGGGAAAAATGAGTACCGCCTGTAGGCTCGTCCACTACTGAAATAACATTCCCATCTTTAAGAATAGAAATCCCCGTAGTACCTCCGCCGATATCAACTACTGCACCATTCTTCATTTTTAGCACTGCATTAGCTGCTGTCGGTTCGTCAAGTAAATTTGTCAGTTCAAAGCCAGCCGCCTGAACTACATTCTTGATTGCTCCTGAATCCAAACTATCAGTTCCCGGAGGGATGGCCGCTGCAGCATAAATTAATTCTGCGTCCAGCTTTTCCTCTAAGTCCTGTTTCATTTTCCTAACAATATTGATTGCTCCAATGTAGTCCACAACCATTCCGTCCCGAACCACATCTGCATATTGATAGGCGCCAGCCACAGGTCTGTAATTTTCATCTAAAACCGCAACAACGACACAAGCAGTACCTAAGTCAACGCCTGTATAGTAAACCGAGGATTTACTTCTTATTGGATTCTCTATGACATTTTCAAATTCCTGAACTAACTGATCACAGTATTCAAAAGTCAACTCTTTCTCTGACATTCTTTTCCTCCAACAGCCGAACAAATCATTTGAGATAAAGCATTCACAATCTTATTTACTCTACCAACAATTTCTTCGCGCAGCTTCATTTCATTCTCATTGCCTTCGTATACTTCCATAACAACAGGTTCTACTTCACGTAGAGCACATCGCAGCTTATGTAAGTTCAAAATCTCCTTGCCCTTTTCAAGCTGCATATGGAATTCTGTTATTTCAAAACAGTCATCAATATCTTCGCAAAAATTATCTCCATTCATTCCACTGCATTCCTGACAGCATACGATTTCACCCAGGCCTTTGCCTTCTGCAAACATTCTGATATTAGCAAACTGTTTGCCTAAGTTAATGACACTCTGAGCTAAAAATACATCTTTATTTAATAGCTCTTGACCAGTTGAAAGAAATAATGCTTCCATCGACCTCATCTTGCAATAAAGCTTCTTTTGTTTCCAGTTTATTTGCTTTTTCTGAACAATTTCTTGATTTTCAGTAACACTCTGTGCTTTTGCAGCATCTTCACTGGTTGTAACAGTATATTTCTTTACAAACGGTATATCATCAAACATATTGATTCCACGATCCGCTAAAAACTGGCGTGCTCCAGGTGTAAGCCTTGTCCCTG
>DKLE01000188.1:0-12799 GCA_002455605.1 Firmicutes bacterium UBA6648 | reverse complement strand
AGTGGTAAAAGGTTCTCTTTTATACAAATCCCGCAGATCTTCTTCGGTTATAAACTTCATATTCGTCCCCCTTTACGTTTTATCTGTATTAAATATATATGCTTTTAAAGCCTCGATACCTATTCCTTCCGGAACACTTATCTTAAAATAGGGTTCGGACACGCCTATCTGCTTTAATTGCCTCAAACACACTTCCTCATTTTCTGGTTTTAAATCACACTTGGATATTACTCCGATTACCGGACATCTAAATACCTTCGCAAAACCGGGTGAATAAATTTCCACCGGGTTTGATTGATCTACCAAAAGCAATATATGAGATGCTGCATTTTGTGCTGTCGCAATTAAATGTTTATACATCCAGGGAATTGCCACATAGGAACTGGGTATATCAATCGTTTTTTCTCCATAAATGGTGTCCTGTGTTTTTCTTAATGGACCATCATAATTATTCAGCTCATTTACCAGTGTTGTCTTTCCGCAACGCGTAGGACCTATCACCATAACACGTTTTTTCTTCATGTCTTTGTAATAGGAACTGTTGTAAAGCCAAGCAAGTTACACAAGGTTCCAGTTACAGCTTCAAGTGCTGTAGTAACGCTTTGCACATCACCACTGATAACCACCGAGCCAGTGAAACGATCCAGAAAGCCAATTTCTACATCCGCTGTCTTCGTAGCAACATCTGCCGCAATGATAGCCGTTTCGTAAGGTGATAATGTCAGAATACCAATGGCTCCTCTGTCATCTATGCCTAAACGCTCATATATATCAGGCATGGGCGAAGCAATCACATGAGCAATTGTGACCTGCTTACCAGGCACTGACTCTTGTATGATACGCTCTGTAGCTTTTTCAATAGCTGTTCCCATAAAACTTACCTTTCAAATCTATTCGAACAATCCTTCATCCTTAATGACGGATAACGGATACAGGGAAGTCGTATTTCTTAATCCACCCTTCTATCCTATCCAAATCTTCTTCGCTTAAGCTCGGATCCCCTTTTATAGGATATTCTTTGCCAAGCTGATTATACTTATTTACACCTAACTTATGATAAGGAAGTAAATCAATACCTTTAAAATTCTTGTAATCACGGAATGGCATCAAAAATTCAATTACTTGTTTAATCTCATCTTCGCTGTCATTGATTCCCTTTAACATCGGCATTCTTACCTGAACATTGTATCTTCTGTGAAGAAGCTCTTTCAAATTGCTTAAAATCAGTTCATTGCGAACCCCTGTCAATTCAAAATGCTTATCAGAATTCATCTGTTTTATGTCATATAGGAATAAGTCCGTAAATTCAGCAATCTTTAATATGTTTTCCAGTTTTGTATATCCACAGGTTTCAATAGCAGTGTTAATACCTTCTTGCTTACAGGCCTGCAATAAACTAGTAGCCGCCTCCGGCTGCATGGTTACTTCACCGCCGCCTAATGTGACTCCGCCACCTGAAACTTCATAAAAGGTTCTATCCTCTAAAATAATTTCTAACAGCTCAGAAATTGTTTTAACTTCCCCCACAATTGTGAGTGCTTTAGCATTACAAACCTCTACACATTTGTTACAGCCAAGACAATCAATGTTGCGCAGTACCTCGTGCTTTTGATCATCCTTTGAAATAGCATGTATCCCAACCGGACATACAGAAACACAAGCTCCGCAATTAGTACATGAACTGCTTTTGAACATAACTTGGAATTTTCTTTCTAGTCCTTCCGGATTTGCGCACCACTTACATCGAAGGGGACATCCTTTAAAAAATACTAGAGTTCTGATTCCAGGACCATCATACATATTGTATTTTTGTATATTGAAAATCGTTGCCTTTCTTTCAATTACACCTGTATTTGTATTGCTCATACCATTCAATCTCCAGTTTGATTTATCTTGGTCTTTAAATATATAATTTATTGCTGTCCGCAGCCTCCCAGCTTTTAATACCTAGCCGCGGACAGCAGAGTTATTCATTTAAAGTCAATTTAATTTATATATTAGAAATGTGTCAGCATTGTTCTGCTGATAATTTCATCCTGTACATCCTTGCACAATTCTACGAAGAATGCACTGTAACCAGCTACACGAACAACCAAGTCACGATACTGTTCTGGGTGCTTCTGAGCCTCGATCAGAGTCTTGTTGTCCAGATAGTTGAACTGCATTTCTCCATTACCAAACGCACAAGCTGCACGAAGTAATGCAATAATACCAGCTTCACCTTCCGGTGTATCAAGAAGACCTGCCATAAGCTTAAAGTTATGAACCATACCGATGTTCATATTATCACAAGCCATCTTTGAAACAGACTTAATGATAGCTGTAGGACCCTTGTAATCAGCACCTTGAGTAGGACTGATACCGTCTGATAACGGGGACCAAGCAGGACGACCATTTGCACTGGCACCAGTCAGCTGACCAAACGGTGTATTGTTGGAAATAGATAAAGTACCATGACTCAATACTGAGTATAAAGTCTTGTATCTTCTGTGATCCATTTCAGTAAAATTAATTAAATCAGCAGCAATTAAATCTGCGTAATCGTCGTCATTACCATATTTAGGAGCAGCAAGACAATCTGCCTTAATCTGTTCATATCCAACAAAATCTGCCTTTAAAGCTGTATTTAATTGCTCTAATGTATATTTCTTATCGTCAAATACTAATTTCTTAATAGCTGCCATTGAGTCAGCATAAGTTGCAAGACCAGACCAAACAACACCAGGTCCAAAGTTGTACATTGCACCGCCTGCGGAAACGTCTTTAGCTTTGTCCATACAACCTTCGTACATAATTGACATAAGCGGCTTTGGTGCTAAGTCTCTGTGTACACGCTGAGAAATAACTGTAGCAACACTTGTCCATTTAGTTACATACTGAATCATTCTCTTAACAGCAGCATCAAATTCTTCAAAAGTCTTGTACTGGCTGATATCGCCAAAGTCAGGGCACACCTGTTTTCCGTACCATAGTGGAACACCGTGGTTCAGAACAAGCTCGATACAAATCGGCCACTGAGTATAGGCAGTTGAAGTCCACTGATACAGACGACCTGACTTCTGAGGTTCTACACAACCCATTAAACAGTAATCTCTTGCATCTTCGATAGAAACGCCTTTTGCAAGCATCATCTTGATGTGAGCATCATCGAAGTGGCAAGCAGGGAAGCCCATACCTGAACGAACTACGTCAACAATCTTTTTCATGTACTTTTGAGGTGAAGATTTATGAATACGACAAGCAAGGGATGGCTGATAAATTCTAACATGTCTAACAGCATCCATTAACAAATAAGTTAAATCGTTTGTTGCATCCTGTCCGTCACGGGTAACACCACCAACACACATATTTACGAATGGCTGGTAGCCTGCGAAGAACTTGGAAGCGCCTTCACTTGTAACCCACATCATTTCAGACAGCTTGATCAGCATACAACCAGCCAGGTCAAATGCTTCATACTCACTCATACGTCCTGATTCAAGATCAGCTTTGTAGAATGGGTACATATACTGGTCAGCACGTCCGATTGACATACCTGTCTGATTTTCTTCTACTACCAACAGGGATTCAATTGTGAACATAGACTGAATTGCTTCCCAGAAACTTTCAGGCTTATGAGCAGGAACTCTTGCATTTATTTCTGAGATCTTCTGTAATTCTGCTTTACGCTTAGGATTTGTTTCCTTAGCAGCTAATTCAGCAGCATATTCTGACATACGCTTAGCGTAAATCATAACACCTTCTGTTGTATCTATGATTGATTTATAGAAATAAATCTTTTCAATGTCATCCGGATTTTCATAATCCAGTTTAGCTAAATGATCTTTAGCTTCCTGCTGAATATCCAGCATACCTTTTTTCATAAGGATTACGTCATATCCGGGATTGGAGTCTCCGCCTCCGTTTGTTGCGTGATAAGAACAGTCTGAAACAAATGACTCACCAGATAATTCCCATACGCCAGCTTCTCTGTACTGGTCTTCACAGAATTCGTCAACAGACTTTCCTGCCCAGTAAGGGAATAACTCTTCACGCAGGATTTTCTTGTCTTCTTCTGAAATATAGAATGGATCCTGTGAACGAGTTCCAATCGTATCGATTTCATCCTGCAACCATCTCCATGCAATATCAGGAGAGAAAGCACCTGCACGAGGAGCGCCGCAAGGAGCTCCCACGATCAATTCGTGATCTTGAATTACTAATGGAGCTGTTTCGCAGCAATATCTGAAACACTTTGCACGGAGCATAATCTTCGGCATACCAGGATTTTCCTTCGCAATCTTAGTTACCGCTCTGGCACGATGTGTTGTAATAGTCGGAACCTGCTTTAAATAGTTTTCCTTTAATAATTTATGTCTCTGAGTCATTCCCTCTGGAATTCCAGGGCCATTATCGGCAGCAACATAATCGTGGCTTCCTGTTGTGTCATTCTTTGTAATTTCATTTGAAACGCCTTCAAACATCTTCATGATCGCTGCACGTTCCTCTGCAGACATACTTTTGGTAGCTTCTGCAAATTTCTCTGAAAATTCACGAATATCCAAAATTCTTACCTCTCATTCTTCTTTATTTTATCAGATATAGCGTCTGATATTAACTGTATATTGCTATCGAATTGCTTCTATAGCTTTTTTTAAAATGCTATGAAGCATTTGTATACTCTCAGAATCAAGTTCTCCCTGCTTGCCGATACTTGCACAAGAGGAAGTGTTGTCTTCTGCCAATACACCGCTAACAATTTCTTCTGCTTTTCGCACTCCATAGCCAACCTTGCGGACATAGATGAGATTCATAGGTGAAACATTATCGGAGGTCATACCTTGTCCCGCCGATCCACTGCCTAAAGTCATGGCAGGGAATAAATTGGTTGTAGCACCCATGCTGCCAAAAACAGCCGGTGTATTAACAAGCACTCTGCCTACTGGCTTTTTTAATGCAAACTGACGAATGACCTCTTCGTCGTTGGAATGGATCACAAGAGTGTGTCCATGCCGTTCACTGAGCAAAAGCTCAATACACTTTTCGCAAGCATGCATCCAGTCATCTTCAATATAATAAGCTAAGACAGGACAAAGCTTTTCTTTCGAATAAGGATTGTTCTCCGAAACGTATTTTTGTTCCGAAATTAATACCCTTACATTATCAGGTACACAGAAACCCGCTCTTTTAGCCAATTGCTGCGCAGTTTTACCAAACATTTCAGCATCTGCACTTCCATCAAAGCGGAAGAATAAAGCGCCAAGCCTCTTTGCTTCCTCTTCTGACATAAAGTACGCTCCGCTGTTTTGCAGCTCAGCTTTAACTTCTGTCGCGATACAGCTGTCTACAACAATAGATTGTTCTGCTGCTGACGCTATCCCATTGTCAAAAGTTTTGCTGGCAATAATGTCGCTGACCGCTTGTTTTATATCGGCTGTACGCTCAATAAATGCCGGTCCGTTTCCATTTCCTCCGTATATAACAGGTTTACCGGACTGATAAGCTGCCTGCAGCATACCCGGAACCCCTGTATTCATAATTAAAGAGGTTGCTTTATGATTCATTAGCTCAATAGTACCGCTAGGAGTAACCGTGTGCAAATAGGTGAGTGCCCCTTCCGGCAATCCATAACCTTCTGCCGCACGAATTAAAATGTCTAGTGCTTTTGCAATTGTATTTTTTGCTCTAGGATGAGGTGAAAATATAATTGCATTGCCTGATTTAATTGCTATTAAAGCCTTATATATTGTAGTAGAAACTGGGCTTGTTGCCGGACAAAGGGCAACAATTACACCCATCGGTACTCCTACATCCATCGTTTTGTTCTGCTTGTCTTCATTGATAACACCTACGCAGCGCATGCCTTTAAGTCTGTTTCTTAAATACTCACAGGCAAATTTGTTTTTAATGCATTTGTCCTGCCATTTACCGTAATCGGTCTCTTCGCAGGACATCTTTGCAAGCTCGCTCGTATGTTTTTCAATTTCTTCCGCCATGCGTTCAACAATCTCATCTAACCTTTCCTGCGGAAAAGTCGCCAGAGCTTTCTGCGCTTCACGTGCATTCTCCGCAAGAATACGAGATTCTTGGATGGAGAGCAAATCATTATCAATAATATTCATTTGTAACTCTCCCTTTCATTATAATAATCCTCAAGCTTGCTGTTAAACAGCAAGCTTTATTTTAAGGAAGCAACTTGTCAAGTGAATAACGGGCAATAATTTTTTCCAGATCCTCGTGGGGTCTGGCAATCACCACTGAGCTGTAAAGATTTCCGTTTTCCATTTCCTGTACAGCCTTCACACCAGCAGCTACTGCAGTTTTACATGCACCTACATCTCCTCTTACTAACACTGAGATGTATCCGGACGCTGTATTTTCATATCCTACCAGTTCAACATCCGCAGCCTTGCACATTGCATCAGCAGCTTCTAACACGAAAACCAAGCCAAATGTTTCAACTAAGCCTAATGCTTCATAATTTGCCATCTGTGTAGTTCCTTTCTTCAATAATAATATACTTAATCGATTTAATCAATGTCGTGTACAGATACGATATCGCCTACTGCCGAAATCGGACGAGGCATAACATTCTTTGCAGTTAATTTGCCGATTGCAGCAGCAGCTTCAGCACCAGCTTCAACAGCAGCTTTTACAGCAGCAACATCACCTTTAACTAAAATTGTAACCAGTGTTGAACCAATATTTTCATAAGCTACAAGCTCAACATCTGCAGCTTTCAGCATTTTATCCGCACCTTCCAGCGCAGGAACCATGCCTAAAGTCTCAATTAAACCTAACGCCTGTTCTCCATAATATCTCACGGAATTACTCCTCCTTTCACATGAACCCATAGGGCCTGTAAAATTAGCCCTATGGGAATTTGAACAATTAACCATTTATTTAATATAAGTATTAATTGTGTCTGCACCTTCTTTATGTGCACGATAGTAAACCTTTAATTCTCCCTTTGAATCAAGTTCATATCTTGTTTCTTCCAGAAGACCGTTTGCTTCACCTGTCATAATAGCTTCAACTACAGCAGGCTTTTTCAATGCCTTAAAATCGCCGTATTCGCCTCTTAAAGCTTCGATTACATCATCTGCACACGCTTCTTTTACTGTTGTAAAATATTTTAAAATTGCAAAATTAAGTGGTCTCATTGCATTAATCCTCCTTCTTTCTGAATAAATCCATTGGGTTCATAGCAATTAACAGGATACCGAAAATCATAACGATAGCAGCAGCCCATGCAATTGGAGGAAGAGCCCAACCAGCCTGTCCATCAAATATACCTATAACAATCCAGCAGAAGAATGGACCCCAGAAGGAGTACGCACCATTACAAGCCATACCAAGAGCAGCACCGCACATACTGTTTCCTTTGTACCAAAGGCTGTATGCATATACGGAGAAGAAACCGCTGGCAATAAAGAATACCAATGAAGGCATATCTGTTATTACATTAGTAATCAATTCACCCGCAAGACCGATTCCGCCGCCGGAAAGGATACCCCAAAGCGGAACTAAAATGATTAAGTTAGTAAGACCAGATGTACACTGTCTGATAGTAATACCGATTTCTGAGTCAATCATAGAAGTACCATAACCAGCTACGCATCCTTCAATACCCCAGCCAAGAGCAGCAATAAATGCAATGCAGATACCTAACATCAATCCTGCCGGAGCATCAGCACTCATACCAGTACTGCCAATCATAATGCTGGCAATAACACAAACCGCTACGCCGGCCATCATACGAAGATTCAATTCCTGTTTAAATAAAACCCTACCTAAAATAGCTCCGATAGCAGGACAAAGAGCTGTAATCGGAATAATGATTGATCCGGCCATCTGTAAGGATACAACATACGCTGTACTTGCAATAGGTCCACCAATCAGAGCAGCTACAATCATAACTACCCCTGGTTTAGTTTTAATAGAACGGAAGAAATCTCCCAGCTTACCTTTAGCCGCAGCAATAAGTATACACCAAACACCACTGATGGTGTCGTTAAGAGCACTCCCAAGAGCTCCCAACATGTAAACCATAACAAAGGTTGTTAAAACAGTACCTGCTGGTGTTGTGCCGGCATATAAATCATTTAGCCAAACACCTTTTGACATACCTAATGTCATAAATGCGGAGTACAGTCCGTAACACATACCTGATAGGATTGCAACTGTAATACCTTTTTTAAAAAAACTCGATGATAACTTTTTTTTCGCAGCCACCGCTTGCGCGTTAACCGCTCCTGAAACTTCGTTCATAAAAATAAAACTCCTTTCACTTAAACGCATAAACTACGTCCTTTAATGTATTATCATTAAATAAAAAATTTATAATGACCTTTATTAATCGACCTTAATTGTCATTTTTTAGAGTCCTTACCATATTTTCTACAATTATAGTGCTATTACGTTCTCAACCCACGAATTATAGTTTTATTATATCCCCGCATTATTATTTTCTATACTTTATAATTGGATTATACTCCTTGCCCTATGGGGGAATGTCAACAGATATTTTGCCAGAATCTTTTTGTTGTCAAAACACTTGGAACTTATACAAATTCCACTAACTTTTGTCTATATTCGGGTTTAAAACTTATTTTATCAATAAAAAATTACGCAAACATTACCCTAAGGGGAACGTTTGCGTAATACAGAAGTTACCAAATGCTATTTTTGCACCAAATCAATTCCATTTTATAAGCAAGTTAGTTATTTTACTCTGCTTATGATAATTGATGCTTGCGCCCTTGTAGCAGTATCTTTTGGACCCAACACAGCTGCTGACTTCCCAACAACTATTTTTTCATTAAATGCCCAACGCATAGAAGTTTGAGCATAGGCTGAAGTTTTGGACCAATCGGTAAAATTCTGAACTGCCATACCCTCTATATTGGAGACATCTTTTCCCATTGTTTTCGCATAGTTATATAATATAGTAACCATTTGCTCTCTGGTGATGGAGGCATTTGGACTGAAAGTTGTGGTAGTTGTACCATTCACTATGTCATTTTTCTTTGCCCATGCAACTGCTTTTGCATAAGAAGTATCGGAGGCAACGTCTCTAAACGTTCCTGAGGATTCAACTGCTTCCTCACCGTTTAAGTTATAAAGCATTTCCACAAACTGTGCTCTTGATACAGCGACACCGGAATTAGAAAAGTCATCAATCCAGATCGGGTTTGTTACTGCGTAATGACCAGCTCCATCTAGTGCCACAAAGCTGTACCACAAATTCTTCGTGCCGTCGTTTTTCAGTTCATAGGTAAATTGAAAGGATTCATCCGTATCATAAGAATAAGAAGCAACAATCTTTCCCATGCTGTAAACATCAATTCTTTTCAGTGTGTTGACAGCTTGTACATCTGCTTTAAAAGTAATGGATTTTCCCTTTTGAATATCATAAGTTTCTCCAAACATTACACTATCATCCAAGGTAAATAAAGGACCCATAGTTGCATAGGCATGACCTGAAGTCAGTGCAGCAAGATATTTTTCAGCAGT
Organism: Firmicutes bacterium UBA6648; assembly: GCA_002455605.1. Classification (GTDB taxonomy): domain Bacteria; phylum Bacillota; class Clostridia; order Peptostreptococcales; family Anaerovoracaceae; genus Aminipila. The sequence continues at coordinate 3,304 of DKLE01000188.1, read as the reverse complement.
TACATCGCCTTCAATATGAGCATACATGCGAATAATTCCCGGATATAATCCCGATTTAACATCATGCTGATCGGAACCTGCACTTAAGAATTTCTTTTCCCCTTTATTCCAATAAACATTCATGGCATCTGCTAATGCTCTTGCATCCATATTCTTTGTATCTGTTAAGTCAATTGTTGACTGAAGCTCTAATAAATCAAAATCTTCTGTTCCTTTATCATGGCCTCCAAGAACACCATCTCTATTTAAGAAAAAGCCATAGTCTGTATAAGGATGATTGACAACAACTACCGCATCCATTTTATGACCTTTTGCAATAATTTCAGCCGGTTTTGATGATGGACTGATTGGTGTTGCTTCTTTTTCTGCATTGGAGTAGTCTGCATTCAATATGCCCCAATGTCCCCAGCCAGGTGAAACCTCCAAACTCGGAATCACCGGTCTGCCAACCGACTGCGCCAGCTTTACCATTTCTGAATCATTTTGAACAGAATCATGATCTGAAACTAAATTAAAGTCCAGCTTCGCACAGATCTGTGCAATAAAAAGCTGATCGATAGGAGTTGCACCATCACCTATGCTGGAATGCTGATGGTTGTCCATATTGTACCAATTCTTTAATCTCGGATTTATAATTTCTTTTATTACCAAGTCTTTCGTATTTACATATTTTTCTCCGGAAGCAATATTTACATCCGTAATAGTTGCTTTTTTTGATTCATAGTCAGCGCCATAGGAAGCGGTAAACGAAAACATACCTGCCGGAACATCAAAATCTGCTACATATTCACCATTCACTAAATTGGTGAAATAAACAGAGCTGCCCAGCATTTTGATATCTGTGGGAGCACTAGATTTCACTTCAATTCTTGCAGGAATATTCTTTCCTGTTTGATCCTTAACCTTTAAAGTTGCATGAGCACCTTCCTGAAGACTGAAATTAAGTTCTCTGTTATTTGCTGCTCCATCCTTAATCACAACGGGCTGAGACTGAGATGGCGTACATCCTGTGGATTCTGCATGAATATTATAAGTCCCATCCGGAAGCTTAAAGCTATATTCGCCCTTTTCATTGGTCATAACCCATGCCAGCGGTGCAGCTTCTACTTTTACAACGGTCTTATCATCATTTGCCACATAGGCTCCACTTTTATAAATAATAACAAAAGCTTTATCAACCGGTTTTCCTGCATTGTCTAAAACCCTGCCTGAAATAGTATCCGCTTTCATTGAGAATTTTTCAATATTCCGTTCTACGATTGGTGTTGTTGAAGCTGTATCAGAAACAAGCATTTCTCCGTTGAAAGTGACTGTCTGCCCTCCCGCAACAGTAACCCTCTTATAGACATCTTTATATCCGGATGAACCCTTATATGTATCTGCATCATCAAGAGCTACGGATACGCAATAAGTGGAACTATAGGATTCATTTCCATAGGTTGCCACAAAGTTTCCCAGCGGCTCGCTGACCCTTGGATCATTTCCAATTCGTATGCCGGTAGCTTTAGTATCCGGATACCATCCGAAGGGGCCATACATATTAGCTGCCAAGGTGGAGATCGAATACCCCGCATTCATGGAGTCATAAGCCTGATTTCCTTCCGGATTTTTCATAGTAGTGACCATCTTGATATAGTTTTTTCCATCCTCAAGAATATATCTGATGGTCACATCAAGAGGTTTATCATGTCCATCTTTATAGTACCTGGTTTTTGCTATTACCTCAATATTGTCAGCGTTTATTTTATAGCTAACCTGTACATCATCGTCCAGCAAATCCTTGCCTTTATATGCATCTGTTGCTGTCCAATAGTTATTTAAGAATTCCACATCATTAACTAAATCTGTACCAAAAATCGGTGTGCCGTCATTACTTTTGCCTTTAATCATCGCAACGTCCAAAATGCTTCCTTTTGTCATATTCCAATAGTTTGACGTTCCAACTGCGAAAGATGCTGCAATTTTACTGTTATAAATAGTAATATCATCGGTATGATTTGCCATACCTTGGTCTATGGGAGTTGTTCCTTTTATAACGCCGCCCTCGGCAGCAAATGCCGGAACTGCAAAAATCAACATTGCCCCCAGTAAACCTAGTGTCAGCATTAAGACTGATCTAAATTTCATCATAACCTCCTGTATTTAATAATAAAAAGCTTCAACGAGTTCATTATAATCTTTACCCCTAAGGGCAATGTCAACAGCAACTATGATAGAAATTTCTAATAATTACTATTTTGTGCTTTATTGTGCAATTGTAACAGTTTGTGGCCTTACAATTCCTTAATATTTCCAGTTCTTCCATTTGGATTCCTTGTAATTGTCAGGGGTATAAGATTTAGGTCTATAAAAATAGAATTTTTACTTTCTTGTCCCATTTAAAGTTCATCTATGTTGTTTATTGTTTAACAATAACAAAAAACATTCCCCTATAGGGAATGTTTCTAATTCAATATTAAAGACATTAAATTATTTTATTCTCGGGTTATTTTAATCATAACCTCTGTTACGAATTGCTCCTCGTTTCTCGTAGTCCAATAATCCGTAACATACCTTTCGAAGCATTCTTCTGTGCATTTATAATTATGCGTATCGGCCCATCGGCATATTTTTTCATAGGCTTCATGAATATTTTGGTGACTCCCTATATGATAACAGGATGCCACCATGTAGCCGCCTACCTTGGTTATTTGTTCTTCCTTATATTCTAAAATAGGCTCCTGCATGATTTTTACTTTTTTGCATGTACCATTCATTTTTTCGTGGAAGGAAGGAAAATTAAGTACTACCGGGCCAGTTATTTCATTATTTATGCTTTCCAGATAGTTTGTCCAATCTATGTTTATAATGGATTCTCTGTAATTATAATCAAAATCTTGTTCCATAAAACAATAAGTAATCATATCAATATATTTTACCGCCACCTCATGAACATCGTTTTCAATTACCAGTTGTGCCTCCAGTATCAAATCATACCAGTCCTTTACGGAGGTATAACTATTATGAATACTGGCTTCTAATTCTTTCAGTTCATCGATCTTCCGTCTAAATTGTCTTTCTATAATACCATACGTATTTCCTTCAAAGAGCTCACGCATCTCCTCCAGTTTAAAACCCATTTGCTTATAATATTTTATAACCGGTAAGGATAATAACGTTGTTCTGTTATAATATCGATAATTGTTGTCATCACAGACTTTGTCAGGAGATATAATACCAATTTTGTCATAAAATCTAAGAGCTTTCTTTGATATATTGCAAATTTTGCTGACTTCCCCTATGGAGTAGTATTCTTTTTCCTCCA
>DKLE01000175.1:15446-24931 GCA_002455605.1 Firmicutes bacterium UBA6648 | reverse complement strand
TCATTGGAATAATATTTCTTTTCCTTTGTGTTAAGAACTCCTGCCGTAAACTCCCCTACCGCTCCCAGAGCGTTTATAGCAGCCAGTCTAATATCCTCTTTCACTGCGATTTCTTTAATCTTTTCTAAGATTTCCTCTCCTTTGTCCATACGGACTACTATTGTACTTTTAAACCTCTTATACTCCATAGTTCTTCCTCCGCCATATAATTATATTAAGCTCATTATACTACAAAATAACTCTTTCAGCTATTTTATTCACTGCCTTCAGGCTCCTGTTCACGAATCTCGTATACCCTGCTGTAGTCTTTGGTTACAAGATTTTTGACCACCTCAGAACGGTTACTATTCAAAAACCGTACAATCTGGTAAACATCAATCCAGATTTCACTGTTACATTCTTTTTGTGACTCATCAAATATGAGCTGCATGCCAAAGTGCAGATGAGGCTGCTGAATATTATTTACATTTTCTTTTGTACTGTAGCCGGTTCTTCCTAAGTAGCCGATAACATCCCCCGCCTGTACTTTGTCTCCTACCTTTAAATCCAGTTGATAGGGAAAATTTTTTCGTAAATGCGCATAATAATAGTATCTTTTTGAATCCATGGAACGGATGCCAATACGCCAGCCTCCGTATTGATTCCATCCCAGAGCTTCTACAATACCGCCTTCCACTGCTATAATAGGGGTCCCCACCTGACCCATTAGATCATTGCCCAGGTGGTTCCTTGCAAAACCATAGGATCGGCTCTGTCCAAAGTCATCATAATGGCTGTAGGGATAATTTTTAGCAATGGGAGAAAACGCCTTTAATCCGTATTTCTTTTCCCAATGCTTTCTTCCATCTTCGGCGTTCGCATCCACCACTTCAACCTCATACTCTCCCACAAATCCCGAAAGAATTGCACTAAATGCCTCATAATAGTAGTCATAATACTTCATGTCCGCAGTTAGTTCCTTCATGGTTTTTCCTCCTCGGATCGTCTCTGCAATTTCTTCCAGTTGCTTATCTTTATACGAGCCAAAGTTATTTCCGTTTTTAGCTGCCAAATAAGCCAGCAGTTCTATCCAATTTAACTGAATTTCATCATCGCGAGAATCTATATCCAATTGTAAAGCCTTTTTCATTGCTTCGCAGGGCACATTATAATCCACCCACTTTATGTAATCCTCCTCACACTCTTCCTTTGTTTTCAAAGTGTCTTCACTATAAAACAGCGAAACAAAAATACGACCGCCCAAAATTATTGCCAGAAAAACTAATACTACCAGACATATACTCATCAATGTAGATTTTTTAATCATAAGCAGCATAAAACTTCCTACCTCCAAGTTATTTTCCGATTCCAAATCCCAATCGGAAATACAATATCAATATATATAATATTGCAGCAGAACTCTAATCATTACATTTGTATAAAAGAAAAAACTGTCCCTGGCAATTTATCCATGGACAGTTAAAGTTTTAGACTGCTATTTATTTGATAACTTCTTCCGCATACGTATTATTAACTACTTTGTCATAAGGGGCTTTTGCATTCAGTTCTCCTGCCTGAGTCATAACTTCCTGCAATAAATTATATGGCTCTTCCTTCAGCACCGGATCCGTTGACCACGCCTGAATGTCTTTATATCTTTGAACTACTGTGGTTAAAAGCTCCATATCCGTATCCGGGAAGGAAGGAGCTACTGCTTCCGCAATTTCTTCAGCTGAATGAGTATTTACCCACTGCTGCCCTTTATAAATAGCACTTACGAACCGTCTAATCATATCTTCATTTTCTTTGATAAAGCTTTGCTTAGCAAAATATGCTGTATACGGAATTTCTCCGCTCTCTTCTCCAATGGAAGAGACAATAAATCCTTTGCCCTCTGATTCCATCATAGATGCCGTTGGCTCAAACAGTGTTACATAATCTCCTGTGCCGCTTGTAAAAGCACCCGCCATTAAAGCGAATTGAATGCTGTTATCCAAAGTAACATCTTTTCCCGGATCGATGGCATTCTTTCTCATAACATATTCCAGCGTCATATAAGGTACTCCGCCTTTTCTCCCCGGGAGCACCACCTTTCCTTTAATTCTATCCCAGTTGAAATCTTCATCCTTTTCCCGTCCTACAAGAAATGAACCATCACGCTGTGTCAGCTGAGCAAAAACCTGTGTATGGTCCTCTTTTCCTTCGTTATATACGTAAATTGAGGCTTCCGGTCCTGCAAAACCTATGTCTACATTATCCGATAGTACTGAAGCCATAACCTTATCCGCCCCTTGCCCGTTGGACAGTTCAATCTGAATTCCCTCTTCTTCAAAGAAGCCTAAATTCATAGCCACATATTGAGGAGCATAGAAAATGGAGTGTGTCACTTCGCAGACAGTAACCACTTCTTTTTGCTCTGTTTTAGAACCGCATCCGGCAAAGAGAGAAATTACCAGAACCAGAGTAAGAATAGCACACAATAATTTTTTGTATTTTTTCATACCGATCTCCTTTCTTCTATATAAAAGTTCCGCACACATTGATAAACAATTAATGTCCGTACAGTTTTAAAACGATATTCTGCAAGATCGCCACTGCTTCATACATGATTGCCGCAACTACAGCAAGAATAATAACACTGGCCATAACTAAATCCAGCTGAAATACTTGCCCTCCATATACGATTAAATAGCCAAGCCCGGCTTTTGACACTAAAAATTCACCTGCAATTACACCCACTAAGGATAATCCAATATTTATTTTCAACGAATTGAAAAGTGTGGCTATATTGTAGGGAAATACGATCTTGGTAAAAATTTGAAACTTTGTGGCTCCAAAGGTGGTAGCCATTTTTATATATTCTTTATCCGTGTGCTGAAAGCCATTCAGCATTTCCAGTACGGTTACTATCAGAGATATAGCCAAAGCCATAAATATAATAGCCTCTGTTCCTGCTCCCACAATAACAATGATCACAGGTCCCAATGCAATTTTGGGCAGGCTGTTTAAAACAACCAGATAAGGTTCACTTATCTTAGCAATTACACTGCTCCACCAAAGGACAATAGCCAGAATAGTTCCTGTTATCACCCCTAACACAAACCCCACCAGAGTTTCATAAACCGTTACGCCAATGTGCATAATCAAACCATTCTGCACCATTTTAGCGTATGTAGCCAGAATCCTTGAGGGCTGACTCAGTATAAAACTGTCGATTAGTCCTACTCTTGCGGAAATCTCCCAAACCGCTATCAAAAAGACCAAAATACCTATTTGCCAAAAAAGAATCATCAGCTTTCGATGCTTTTGTTTTTTTAAAAACAGCGTTCTTTCTTTGGAAGTTATTTGTTCATTCATTGCCGCCCAGCTCCTTCCAAATATAATCAAAATATTTTCCGAATTTAGGGCTGTTCCTGCAGTTTAAAGGATTTCTGTTTTCCATTTCAAAATCAATGTTCAATACTTCCTTTACTACAGCGGGCCTTTCACTCAATATAATAATCTTATCCCCCATGCTTATTCCTTCCGGTATATCATGGGTAACCATAATAGTCGTAACCTGCTCTTTTTTTAATATTCCATACACATCATTGGTAACTGATAGCCGGGTCTGATAATCAAGAGCAGAAAAAGCTTCATCTAATAATAAAATATCTGGATTAATCGCAAGGGTTCGTATAAGAGCTACCCTTTGTCTCATTCCTCCAGATAGTTGCGACGGATACTTATCTCTAAACTCGTAGAGCCCATAATTTTTTAACAGCTCTGCAACTCTTTCTTCATTCTCTGGGTTTACATTTTTTTGTATTTCCAAGCCAAGCATTACATTTCTGTAAATCGTTCTCCATTCCAATAAATTATCTTTTTGTAACATATATCCAATATGGGTTGATATCCCTTCAATTTTTTCTCCCTTTACATAAATTTCGCCTGCTGTAGGTTTGAGCAATCCTGCTATAATGGAAAGCAAGGTTGATTTACCACAGCCGCTGGGTCCCACTACGCTGACAAATTCGCCTTTTTCAACACTAAAGTTTATATTCTTAAGGGCGATTATTTCTCCATTTAATGCTTGATATTTTTCCTCTATATTTCGGACCTCTAATACTGCCAAAAACATCACCTCATTGTTTTCAAAATATATCATCTTCCATTGTATGTAATTTTAAACAAAATGGTGAATAGGGAAGTCGGGCTAAATATCTTGCGGTAAAGTTATAATTTCTCTTTTTCTACACAAAATACAAGAAAAGACAAGAAGAGAGGATTTATTATGAATAATGAAAAAAGCGGTTTGGATGCTTCTTTTGCACGCAATACACTGGATGAAATCCCAACACCCTCCAGCGATGCAAAGCGAATCACCGGTCTGGTTAAAAGCGGCGGGCGCGTAACCGGATATCAATTATCAGACAACAGTATTTTATCAAAAGAAGAATGCATTGATCTGGCAAGAAGAGGCGGGGTACAAGGAGTCGGCGTTGCTCACCGTGGATCTACTGAATATCTCAAGTCCATTCCGGACGGAACGGAAGACAATAACCTAGGCTCGCTGCCTACGGTGAAGTAATCCAATCAAAAACCCCATTGGCATAAGTAACCATTGGGGTTTTTATTTCTACTTTATTTACATAAAACTTGTTTATGAAAAACTATCCTATTAAAATTTAAAAATCTACTTCCTCGCCATAGTAACAAGCCTTCAATAGCTTTTCCATTTCTTCCTGGGTGGGAATCCTCGGATTGGTTCCTGTGCAAGCATCTCCTATTGCCAGCTCCGCTACCACTGACAGCTTGTCCATAAATTCTTTCTCTTGGATAATGCCGCCCTCATATTCTTTAATACAGGATGGTATATTGATAGACTTATTCATGGCTTTTATTTCCGCTACTAATGCCTCTACTAATTCTTCGTCGGTGCTGCCTGTTAAGCCTAAAAGCTTGGCTATTTCTCCATATCTTTCGGCTGCCTGAGGATTTTTTGCATTGAATTGAATAACCCTTGTCAAATACATGGCATTGGCGCACCCATGGACAATATGTCCTCCGCTGTAGGCTGCTCCTGTTTTATGTGCCATGGAATGGACAATACCCAATAAAGCATTAGAAAATGCCATACCCGCTAAGCACTGTGCATTGTGCATTTTCTCTTTTGCCGGTTTTTGTCCCTCATAGGAATCCTTCAGCTGCTCATGAACCATTTGGATGGCGTGAAGCGCAAGGGGATCTGTGAAATCAGAATGATGCGTGGACACATAAGCTTCTATGGCATGAGTCATGGCATCCATGCCTGTGTAAGCCGTCAGCTTAGGCGGCATTGTCTCTGCAAGCTCCGGGTCTACAATAGCCACATCGGGAGTAATGTTAAAGTCAGCCAAAGGATACTTGATTCCCTTTTTATAATCTGTTATAACGCTGAAAGCGGTTACTTCCGTAGCCGTTCCTGAGGTTGACGGAATTGCGCAAAATCTGGCCTTTATCCTTAATTCCGGAAAATTAAAAGGAGTAATCAAATCTTCAAAAGTAGTCTCCGGATATTCATAAAAAGCCCACATAGCTTTTGCCGCATCTATAGGCGACCCGCCTCCCATAGCTATAATCCAGTCAGGCTGAAACGCTCTCATGGCTTCAGCTCCTCGCATAACAGTTTCTACACTGGGATCCGGTTCCACATTTTCAAATAGCTCTACTTCCATACCGGCTTCCTTCAAGAAGCCTACTGCCTTATCTAAAAAGCCAAAGCGTTTCATCGAGCCTCCGCCTACAACTAAAAAAGCTCTTTCACCCTTTAGATTCTTTAATTTTGACAAAGAGCCACTTCCGTAATAGATATCTCTTGGTAGCGTAAATCTTCCCATATCAATTTCCTCCTCTGTTAATAATTTAACCATAACTAAAAAACTAGCTCTCTCTATTTGTGTTTTTTTTACTCTTTACTCTAATATTCAATTTTAGGGTAAACTCTTTTGACGTTTTTATACTAAAATTTTACACTACTTTTCTTCTTTTTAAACTCTTTTATTTAGAAAATTTTTAGTAAAAAAGAGAGACTCCAAAAAGGAGCTCCCCAATAGAGAAGTAATTGTGCAGCACACGGCATAATCAATTTTGGCTATGCCGTTTTGCTACTTGTTTCGCGTTTTTTGAAAGGTATGGTATAATGGAACAGAAAAAAACGAAGCAGGGAACGGGGGATACGGCTATGAATGTGACTTTGACGAATTTAATGTATACTGCAAAACGTGAGGTGAAGAAATCATGACAGACAAAAAAATCATCGTACAATTTACGATACTGACATTTTGCATAGCCTATCTTGTCTCAGGTTCTTTGATTGCTCTTGGGCAATTCGGATATTCAGTTCACAATTGGGTTCACTCGTTACCGCAATTTGGGATGAATATTCCTTTTGCAATCTATATTTTGTCGCCCGCTATTGCTTCATATATCGTTCTGAAGAAAAATAACAAAATCGCAGATTTTAAGGAATGGTTGAAAACTGTTTTTTATACCAAAAATAATATAGCTCTCTATTTGTACGTTGTTACAGGGCTTGCACTGTATTTTTTGATACATGTTGCCGTTTCAGGGCGCACGGAAATGGTGCTTCCATTTTATATGTTCTTCCTTTCCCTGCCTGGTAATCTTATTATCGGTGGCTTGGAGGAGGCTGGCTGGATGTACATATTGCAGCCTGAGCTTGACAAAAAATATGGCTTTGTTTTATCTTCGGTTTTTGTTGGAATCATTTGGATTTTATGGCATATACCCCTTTTCTTCATTCCGGGAACGAATCACGGCGAGGGACTCATTAACTTTTGGATGTTTGCAGTTCAACTCATTGCGTTTCGTTTTTTCAACGGGGCGATCTACAAAATATCAGGAAAAGGCCGTGTGTTTATGTGTGTATTATTCCACACCATGTTCAATGCGGCATCCCCCGTCTTTGGCACCATGACTATGACTTGGGAGGGAACAATTGCCGCAAATGCTGTGATTGTTCTTGTTTCAATTGCAACTGTTGTGATATACGACAAGAAGAGCAGACGAATAGTATGAGCATTTGAAAATAATATATAACTGAGTTTTGAGTAGAAATAAGCAGGAATTTGCAAGGGAAGTTTAACTATGCTTAATAGAATACCAAAATGTTTAATATTTCAATATGGTCACCTAATTTCCCGTCCATACTGAAAGAACCGCTGCTTATTACTTTTTTACAACCGGAATCCAGACCTCATATTTAGCATTTTCTGGATCCGCATTTAAATATACTTCAATATCCGGTGCATTACCATATTCATACCCCGAGGATGGAAACCATTCAGATAGAATACGGCTTTCTAATTCCTGTATGGATCGGGAGGTTCCTTCTCCGTAAAATACTGCCCATGTCGCAGCAGGTACTATATATTCTTCCAAAGTTTCGTCAATTGGCTTTGTGCTTGCAGCCGCAATAAAATAACGCCCGTTTCCCTCTTCCTGAAAAACACTGACTCCCAAAATACCCATAGGCTGGCTGTCCATAAGCCCGCAAAGCTTAGGAATTGTTCCATCCATAGCAGCCTTCTCCCACATAGGCGGCACAATTTTAAAATTCTTTTCCATATCGCTGCTGATTTGCTGTCCGATTCCAACGATGCGAAAAGATTCTTTCTTTTCAATTCTATACTCCATTTCCTCGACTCCTTTAATGGTAATTTTAAAGCTGATTGGAGAATAGGACTTTAACGTTACACCGCTTTCTCTGACAGCAGAGGGTGCAATTCCGTGTACATTTTGAAATGCCCGGTTAAATGCTGTCGGTGAAGAATAGCCATATTTCAGAGCAATATCAATAATTTTCTCTTCACCGCTTTGCAGATCCGCTACAGCCAGGGACATTCGCCTACGCCGAATATATTCCGTCAAAGAGGTTTCTGCCATATAGGAAAACATTCTCTGGAAATGATAAGCAGAACAGCAGGCAACTTTCCCAAGCTGTTCATAATCAACTTCCTCCAGAATATGCTCCTCTATATATTGTATTGCGTTGTTTAATCGGTTAATCCATTCCATATAATCAGCTCCTTGACGTTATTATATCTTCTGCATTTGGGTTTTTCCTCTCTTTTCCCATACAAAAACTGCGAGGTTCTTTTATTATATTAAATTATTCCGCCACAAACAAGCCGTGCTGACTGCAATAAAAATAAAATTTTCCCTTTCGCATTTTAGGAAAACGGACCTCTGCATTTTGTTCCGGATATAATTTAATTAACAAGACTCTATCATAAGATACATAAGCTATAAAGCTGATATAATGTTCCTTGCTCATTTCATGGTTACAAGTAATATACAGCTCATTTTCTATTTCTTCCGCTGCCAACGAGTGTATTTTATCTGCCGGCTCTGGGATAAGGGGCAGAAGCTTTCTGCCGCAGCAGGATATTTCAGCCTCTCCAGTAGCCGTTAATACATTGCCGCAATTGGGGCAGACATAAAATCTAATTTTTTTCATATTTCCTCCATCCGGATCGTTTGGTTCTAAACTTCCTATTAATATTTTTTCGATATTGACTTCTAAAATTCTAGATAGCTCCTGGAGAAGAGATACATCTGGACAACCCAAGCCGCGCTCCCATTTCGAGATCGCTTTATCACTGATATTCATTGCATCAGCCAGTTGTTTTTGAGTCATCTTTTTTTCCTTTCGCAATTTCAGTATCAGTTCTCCAACTTTGCTGCAATCCATATTGCTCACCTCCATAAGATATAGAATAGTATCTTCCCGATAACTTTTCAATAAACGTTCCGTAGAGTCTGAAAGGACCCTAAATCTGACAGATTAAATCATATGCATTATTATCTATCATCTATAATACTCAGTAAATATTATTTTACTAATTTCTAAAAAAAATATAAATTACCTCTTGACAAATCTAAAAGTTCGAGTTATCTTTGATTTAGATTTAGCACTCTCTCGCCAAGAGTGCTAACAAAAAAAATATATGAACATATAAAAAGGAGGAGTCAATTATGTTTGGATTAACACCTTTCAACAGAAATCAGCTACAGAAAAGAGATGGGCACGATTTTGTCGACTTCTATAATATGTTAGACAACTTTTTTAATGACAGCCCTTTCAACTTTAGAAATCCCATGGGGGATGCTTTCAAACTGGATGTAAAGGATCAAGGGAATGCTTATCTTGTAGAAGCAGAGATGCCCGGCATAAAAAAAGAAGAAATAAAATTGGATTACCAGAACGATTATCTGATTATCCGTGCAGAAAACAATGAAGAAATAAATGAAGAAAAAGAAAATTATCTTCATCGGGAACGTCGTTGCAGTTCTATGCAGCGTTCCCTGTACTTGAAAGACATCGATGTACAGAAGGTAGCTGCCAGATTGGAAGACGGCGTTTTGAAAATCTCTCTTCCGAAATTGGAACAGCCATCCAGTAAACTTCAAATTGAAATCAAATAGCACACAAAGGCAGGATTAACAAATAACAAGATGAGAGC
>DKLE01000175.1:0-15204 GCA_002455605.1 Firmicutes bacterium UBA6648 | reverse complement strand
GCTCTCATCTTGTTATTTGTTTTTTATTTCTTCCAAGCAGGAAGCTTTTCCATCATACTTCTTGCCGCATTTTTTGCGGCTCCTTTGTCCATGCCCTGAGTTTTAATAATAAACTCAGTCATGCTTTCCAGCTTTTCATCATAAGAATGCATCGAGCCATCTTGCCTCATGCAATATTTGCAGTAAGCTTTACTCTCATCACCCATAGCAAAATCTTCTTTTGCTGCCATTGGCATTCCGCACGCAATACAGGTCTTCATTATTCATTTCCTCCCTCTTCCAGAGAAATTAAATTCATAAAATAATCAATCCATTCAGCTCCGTATACGGATATAACCGACTCCTTCGGTGCAAACAGTTCCTTATTCATCAAATAATAGTGAATAAGTCCCAGCCATGTGTTAAACAGAAAAGGCAAAGGGATTTGCTTTATCTTTTTCCGTTTCATCCCCTGTTCGGCCACTTGAATTAAATGAAAGGATATAGCAGATTGAATCATAATCAGCGTGTTTTTAGATACCCGGTCCAGCAAAGAAGCCTCTGAAATCAGCCTTATATAAAAGTCTTCGTACTCAGCTATACCTTTTAAATGAGCTTCCAGCATCTCTTTCATCCCACAGGATTTTTCCGCCAATTCATGCATCCGTTTGGCAATCTTCGAACCTACATCTTCGATTACTGTTTCCAAAAGTACTTCCCTTGTGGGAAAATGTGAAAAAACAGTTCCGTGGGAGACCTGAGCTGCAGCCGCAATATCAGCAGTTTTCGTGCTAGTCAGTCCATTCTCTGAAAATTGTTCAAATGCCACCTGAATTAAATGTTCTCTGGTTCTTTCTTTTTGTTCTTGTCTTTTGTTCATATTGACCCCTAACTCATTGAGTTATTACTCATTATATTCCTGTATTTTACCTTTGTCAATTAAAAGTTATCTGATTTATCCCAAAGATACATCCAATATCATCATGATGAGAAAACCGGCCATGACTCCCATTGTCCCTATATTGGAATGTTCGCCTAAATGAGCCTCCGGAATCAGTTCCTCCACTACCACATACATCATTGCCCCTGCGGCGAAGGCCAAAAGCCAAGGCATATAAGGCAGAATAAAAGCAGCAACCAATACGGTCAATATTCCGAATATGGGTTCCACAATTCCGGACATGCTGCCTAGTGCAAAGGCTTTGCCCACGCTCATACCTTCTTGTCTTAAGGGCAGTGAAATGGCTGCACCTTCCGGAAAGTTCTGTATTCCTATACCGATAGCCAGTGCCATCGCAGAAGCATACGCCGATGAATCACCGCTGTGCTGAGCGGCCAAAGCAAAGGATAATCCCACTGCCATTCCTTCCGGAATGTTGTGTAAGGTCACTGCTAATACCAATAAAGAGGTACGTTTCATGGATGAAGAAATTCCTTCGGTTTTGTCAGCCCCGGGATGCAAATGCGGAATCAATTGATCCATTCCGTATAAAAACAAAATGCCGAGAATAAATCCTCCTGCAGCAGGAATCCATCCCACTTGTCCATTCTTTTCTGCCTCTTCAATAGCCGGGATTAAGAGACTCCAAACCGAGGCCGCAATCATTACCCCTGCAGCAAATCCTAAAAACACTTTTTGCGTATTGCCCTTTAAGCTTTTCCTGAAAAAAAATACCATAGCCGCACCCAAGGTGGTCATCAAGAAAGTAAACCCAGTACCTCCTGCAGCCCATAATAAAGAATTTATCATTTTTTCACCTCTTTTCATCTGTCTTTCAGTTAGTTAAACCTAACATGTAATATATATATATCATCGGGCTGTGACTTTGTCAATTAAATCCATTTGCTCTAGATTCTGTTGGGTAGTTGTTTTTTTATCCATTATGTTATAATTAATTAAAATAAGTATATAGTAAGAGTCTCTATGAAGAAGTGACTTTCATCTTTAAAAAACGGAGTATTTATGAATATATTTAATCACATTAACGGAATATCAATTTTGATGCTCGGCATATTTTTTATGCCTTTAATGATAGGTTTACTGTCTCCTATTTCCGGTAATAAAATACATCATTCATTGCAGTCTGCATTAAACAGCTTCAATGTTATTATTGCAACAGTTCTTGCATTCTATCTGGTACGGGCTTTATTCTCGGGTGCTGAGAATAGTTTTTTTGCCCCTGTATTACAGCTGATTACACCTATGAAGGATTTTATTCTTCGCTATAATCACGATATAGCAGCCTACATTATTGCTTTATTTGTTATACTGGCCATTCTTCTTTGGTTCCTGGAAATAATAACTATTCCTTTGTACAAATACGCAATCGTACCCTCAGTCAAAAAGCTCTCCTCTGTATTTGATTCATTGAGCCGACGCCGCCAGCAGCTGCTCAGTATCCTATGGCAGTTTCCAAAATCCATATGCATGCTGATGATATTTTCATTGTTGCTTAATTTTTATTCCACTTTTGTGAATAATCCTGCAGCCAATGAATATATAAATGATTCAGCTACATATCAACTGATGAACAAAACAGTTATAAAGCCTATGCTGAATACCAATATAGCCAAAAATCTGCCTGTCCTTTTTAACGATTCTTTTAAAAAAGCTGCAGAGGATTTAACTCCTGCCAATAATGAAAACGGAGAAAACCCGAATTATTGGAAAGTGACTGTTATAAAATATTTTAACGGAGTCACCCTGGACGAAGCGATTAAATCCTCGCCTGAAATAGACGCCGCAGCCAAGAAAATAGTAGGCTCTGAGACGAATGATATAAAAAAGGCCCGATTGCTGTACGAATGGGTCAGCAAAAATATTCAATATGATGATGCCAAGGCCCAGATTATAGTCCGTGATCCTTCTCATGTGAATTCTGGCTCTATTGTCACATTTGCTGAAAGAGAAGGAATTTGTTTCGACTATTCCTGTCTGTATATTTCCATGTGCCGTTCTGTGGGCTTAAAGGTTCGGTTTGTCACCGGACTGGCCTATAACGGCTCCGCATGGGGAGATCATGCCTGGAATCAAATTTATTCTTCTGATGAAAACAGATGGATCAACGTAGACACAACCTTTGGCAACTCTGGTTACAATTATTTTGATAACTCAAACTTCGCCGAAAATCATAAGTATGACGTAATACAGGGTGAATGGTAATCTCTCTGTACTTATAAAAATGCCCTTTAAATATTGAATCTCACTTCATATTTAAAGGGTACTTGATACTTGACATATATTTTTTTCCGGATTGCTGTCCATTATTCTCCTATGGCTTTAAAAAACGTTCAATAATTGTTTTATTCTTTTCTAACTCCAGTTCTTTATGCAATCTATCGTTTTCTTCTATCAATTGCTGATTTTGTTGTTTGATACTTGCATTCTCACTTTCATATTCTTTTAATTTATCCTCAATATTCTCCTTATGTTTTCTCTCCTCTATTAACAGTCGATTGGCAGAATCCAGTTCACTTTGCAGTTTATTCTGCAATTCAATGAATACATCACAATTCTCATCCGATTTTTGTTTCTGTTCCAGCACTTTAGCCGCCGTTTGTTTATATTCATCAATCATCCGCTGTTTCTTCTGAATCTGTATCCGCAAAGACGCAAGGGTTCTCTTCAATTGTTTATTCTCTGACTTATCCCGGTATAATTGCATTTTTAAATTTTGAAGTGCTTCTACTTTTCGAGGCATTCTGATTTGATTAATGTCATCGTTGGTTTCCTCATTCTGATTGACTTCAGCTTTAGATACCCTCTTTGTTCTTATTGCAAATTGGCTTGGGAAAAATAAATTCAAATTGGGATGACCCGTTCCGTAAACTTCTCGCTCTTTAATAGGTACTTCTTTGTCGCAGGCTATATAAAAATGATATCGATTCACTTTCTCATCGTTCCCCCTATTAAAATACACCGGTTTGCTCCAGTACACACCGTCAAAGACAGCATGATAAATTTTATTACCCTGCAGCCAGCAAGCGTATAATCTGTCATTTAGCTCAAAAACCAGCGGTTCACTTAATGCCTCTTCACTTTCACAGACTCTGTAATCTTGAATATATTCCCCCATCTCTACCCGAACATGGTCCAGATAATAAGTGGACCCGTCTTTATATTTGTTTAATATATGTATATTTTTTTGATCGTTCAGCATATCCAATTCGATATAATCGCCCTGAATACTGTAAAGCCGCTTTTCAACGGACCATTTATTCTTTTTATAGCAGCAATAATTTAAAGCAATCTCCGAACCCTCATCCGTAAAAAACAACATATCTATATTGTTCATCTTGTCTACTTTTACTATATAATTTTCCTTTACTTTAGGAGTCAAAATAACATCCAGCAGCTTAGGAGCTATCACTTCTTTGCCGTCCCATATACTGTGAATTAGTACACCATGATTGCTGCCGTTCAGTTCTACCAGCAGATAAAAGATATGCATTTCACCGCCGATAATATTAATACTTAAGTCATGTATCTCAAACTCATCACTGTCCATGAGGTAAACGGTCTTTCCAATCCACCGGTTATCTTTCAGGGTGCAGTATTTTATTTCTCCTTTAGTGTTGCTATATATAATATGTATTTTTCCATCTTCCTCTATATAAACAGCAAACCCCAATATATTTTTGTCAATTGTCCTTGCTTTGGTCCATTTTCCTTCTCCGTACATAATACTGTAGCATAGCTCTTTATTGTCATTTCGCGAAAATCTCCATATACTATTTGTATAATCAACATATATCCAAGAATTTAAATCATTCATAATGGCTCTCCCCCCCTTCATTCAATTATATTCTTATGAATGCTGATTATTCGTTTTTAGTACTCCTTATAAACAATGAAATCTATTACGTATTTGGCGATTGTATAACGGCGGTTTACGTTGAAAAATAAAAAATTTCTAATCTATTTTTATATTGTCACCTCTTTTTTATTCTTACATATGATAGAGTATAACAACATTTCTGTAGCGATGAATTCAGGGTAAAACCCCTAAATCCTTGAGGAACTGCGAAAAATGTTTAAAATACAATGCCCTTGTATTTTAAAACTATATAAAATCATAACCTTATAATAAGGAGGAAAATTATGTCTATTAACTTTAAAAAATTTGTACCACGTCCCGGTCTAGTTAATAAACAGGGGCTTTTACCAGACCCATCAGAATTGGTTTGTATAGAAGTTCCCAAGATATTTGATCAATGTTTAATTAAAAGATGCCTGGTATATGGCAAAGGGACTGACACAGATACAACTGATCGCGAGTTAAGAAGCGATCCACTTGATAATCCGAAGCGATACATTCGTTCTAGAGATTTCACGGTGACACTTGTCTCGGTGGATAAAATACCAATCAGAAAAAAACCTAATTTCAAAAAAATAATACTTCATTACATGATATCTTTTTATGCGGATTATATTGATTGTGATGGTGTAAACAAATGTGAATTCTATGAAATCAATCGAACAGATGTAATCGGAAAATTCTACTGTCCAGATTCCATAGCTCAAATCTCTGCTTGTTATGTACCGGATAATCAATCCAAAGATGTAGATGGAAATATTATAAAAATTGAAATGGTGGCCGAAGCACTGGATGGCAGATTGGTGCAAGAAAATGATTGCTGCTTCTTAGATATTACTTTGGGCTACTACATCGTTGTAAAATGCGAGCTTATTGTCCAGCTCCTTGTTCCTGCTTACGGCTACTGCCCGGTTCCAGACAAACCGTGTGAAGAAGAGCCTGAAGAAAACCCATGCAGAAGATTTAACAGGGCACCGGTACCTAAATTCTATCCGGATCAACATTTAAAACCACTATTCCCTGATTGCAGCTGTGATGATGAAAGATACTGCAATGACGAATGTTACGATGAAGAATACTGTGATGACGGGTATTACGATGAGGATTTTGGCTGTCCAGATTTTGGCTGTCAGGAATGCGGCGGTCAGGACTTCGGCTGCAGCCAGTGTGAGGAAAATGACTTGGAGATTAGGTACTCAAATGATGAGGATGAAATGTAACCCAATTATCATCTGGCATCACCAGCCTAAGTTATTGTAAATACACTTAATATGTCAATACTTAGATTATCTTTTAGGTAATTTAAAATATAAAATTATGGAGGTTTTCACTATGAATTCTAATTCAAGATATATTGATGATTGCGATGCTTGTGGCGCAAGCAATTGTAATCGTTACAAAAAAGAAACATCATCATGCCCGACTATTGTTAAATGCAGCTGTCCGGGTGCAGTTACAATCCCTGTTGCAACTGTCGTTAGCACTACCTTCACACCTGCTTCCTTAACAGTTGATACTTCTGGTATAAAAGACCCTTGCACACGAATCGACTTCACAAGTAATATCGTTGCAACAGCCTTTACCGGTTCTTTAAGCTTCCAAGTATTTAAACAGTGTGCTAATCAGTTTTCTCCAATTCCTGTAGGTCCAGCTTTTAGTTACTCAAGATTAGTCGCAGTTACTGATTCTGATACATTCTCATTCTTTATCTGCGATTGCGATGGTTGCTTTAATGAGTGCTGTACCTATACAGTAGTTGTAACTGTAAATACTGTCACGGTGGGTGTTCTGACAATTAACAACGCAACACTTGGCGCAATCACTACTTGTCAGTCAAGCAGATGCTGTTAAGATAAAAAGTGTTAGATAATTATTGACACTTCTTTTCGAGTGTCAATTTAATAAAAGCCATAATAGCTCTGCCCTATCTTGTGCAGGGCTAATTGCTTTTTCAAGAAATATAAACATGCTAAAATAGGGACAATGATGATCATTGTCCCTATTTTCTATAGAAAATTTCACTTGAAGCGTTAACAGGATAAAGGAAGTGTGACAACAAACCGGCTTCCTCTGTCTAACTGGCTTTTGACGAGAATATTACCGCCATGGGCATCAACAATAGCCTTCACAACCGACAAGCCTATTCCGGAGCCTCCTGTATTTCGATTTCGTGATTTATCCGTTCGATATAAGTGCTCAAAGATATGAGGTAAATCCTCTTCTCCTATGCCTGAGCCGGTATCGCTGACAATCAATTCTGCCTCTTCCTTATGTCTGTTAACCTGGATGCGTATGTGTCCGTTATTATCCGTATATTTGATCGCGTTAGTCAAAAGGTTAATGATCACTTGAGCAATTTTATCCTTATCTGCATAGAGTTCACAAGGTTTTAAATCCAAATCCAGTTTAATTCCTTTGCTGGAAATTTCCTGCTGAAAGTTGAAGCTCACTTGTTTAACAGCACTTGACAAGTCAAATTTTGTTTTTCTCAGTTTTAAGCTTTCATTTTCAATCTCTACCAATTTATCTAAATCCGATATCATTCGAGCCAGCCGCAAAATTTCTATTCTGCAGCTTTCCAGTCTTTCTTCTGTAGGGTTCAGCACTCCGTCAATCATCGCCTCCAGATTTGACTGTAAGGCTGCCAACGGTGTTCTGAATTCATGCGCATAGTCTCTAGCCATCTGTTTTTTCGAGCCCTGCTGTTTTTCCAAAGAGTCCGCCAATCGATTCACACTCTGAATTAATTGGTTCATCTCCGTAGTCTTGGAAACAAAATTCAGCCTTTTGCTGTAATCTCCTTCCTCAATTTGTCTGGTTTTATCAATTACCCGCTTTACCGGTCCGGATATTCTATCCGCCATATAAAATCCCAGAAATACCGCAAGTATCAGAAACAATATGCCCGCACCGATTACTACTTTGTTCAGCACTTCAATAAACTGGACATCTTCATCATTATAAAAATAAGGGCCATAATAGCCAAGTGTAACCGTTGCCACTTTTTTATTATTTTTCAGTACATCGTACTCCTTTTCAACATATTGCCCCTTAAAGTTTGGATAGATCCTGGACATGTTGCTCCTCATACTATCCAGCATATTATCACAGATCTGACTGTCTAAGGTACTCATGCAGAAAAGCTCTTTGTTTCCCGTATCAGTTATCATAAAGATTAACCCCTGGGATAATGCTGTGTTGCCAATATTTTTCAGCACATCCATACTGGGAAAATCTCCATTTTCATTAAATTCATTTTCTACCAGATGTACGATGTCCTGATTTTTCTTTTCTTGTGTATTCACAATATAAGTCTGAAACTTTTTCTCCAATAAATAGTTGGAAGCAAAAAGGAGGGAACTGACTAAAAATAAAGAAAGTAGAACATAGGAAATTGTTAATTTGACTTTTAAAGTTACATTCATATTCCGCCTCTTTCTTTTAGAATCTTATGGATTTTCCCCAAATTTATACCCAATTCCCCGAACCGTAAGAATATACTTGGGATTGGACGTATCATCTTCAATTTTACTTCTTAGATTTTTAATATGGGAGTCAATTGTCCTCTCATAGCCTTCATAATCTTCACCTATAGCAATTTTTATTAATTCTTCTCTGGTAAACGTCTTTTTCGGAAATTTTATCATGGCACACAACAGCTTAAACTCATTGGGCGTCAGATTCACCGCTTCACCGGATTTCTTTACCGTATAGGAATTCAAATCTATTTCTAAATCATCGTTATTCCAGCTCATGATATGAAAAAGCGGAGATACACCTTCATCGGCCCGTCTCAGCAGGCTGTTTATTCGTGCCACCAATTCTCTGGGGCTAAACGGTTTTGTCACATAGTCATCTGCTCCGATATTTAATCCGCCGATCTTTTCCTCTTCACTGATTTTTGCTGTCAGCATAATAATCGGCACTCTTGAGCTCTTCCGAATGGTCCTGCATATTTCTTCTCCGGAGATTTTAGGCAGCATTAAATCTAAAATTACTAAATCCGGATTGATATTGTTAAACAGAGACAGCGCTTTTTCTCCGTCATATGCGGCAAAAGGGTTATATCCGCCTTTTTCAAGATAAGCCATTACTGCATCTACAATTTTAGGCTCGTCTTCAACGATCAGCACTTTTTTCTTTATTTCATTCATATAATCCCTCCCTTATGAACAAATATATCACAGAAACAGCAATTTTCATAGCTTATAGACCACAGCAGCTGGCAGGCAGCCCCTCCCGGTTTACATCCTTGTTGGTCTGGGCATTTTTCACTGCCTCAATATCCTGAAGATCGTCCACAACGGTGACGCTGCTGCTAATCATGCCCATCCAGCAGCTATATCCAAACTTTCCTGTTTTAGTAGGAGTAAAGGTAATCACATTCTCGCCCGCCCTTAATTTCTGCTTTATATTGTACTCCGGAATAATCATTTCATTGTTACATCCGTTTAAATCACTGGAATCCGCATTAATAATCCATTTAACAGGAACCCCTTCCTGTACAGTAATCGGCGCATATCTTCCTCTCTCCAAGGTTGTTGTTATCTGCTGCTCTTCTCCTGTAATCGTACTTATGTTTACATTTTCGCCGTCTGCTCCGGCAGCAAAGCTCGGAAGAGTTAAGCCGGTAAATGCCATTCCCCTGTTCAGCATGATAACCCCAAGGACAATGACAAGCATTGCACTGCATTTTACCATGTTCTTAGCAGATTTAGAGCTAATCATTGAGCCCAGAGCGCCAAAGGCAAACATCAAGGGCACGGTACCTAAACTGAACACAAGCATGGACAGTGCTCCTGCCATAAGGCTTCCTGTGCCCAGGGCATACAACTGCATAGCTTGAAGGGGTCCGCAGGGCATCAGCCCATTTAATAATCCCACAATAAAAGGTCCTTTACTGGTCTTTGCTCCATATATTTTATCAGCAAATATCTTTGGCATATGGGGAGCCATCCTCCGCAGCCCCGGGAATAGATTCAGCATATTTAAGCCCATGATTACCATAAAAACACCGGCTATAATGGTGATAAATGCACTGCCCATATTGGAGATGCTGAATACGGAACCAATAGCACCCACCAAGCCCCCTATCATCGTGTATGAAAGGACTCTACCTCCATTATACAATATGCTGGGCAGTACTTTTCCTAACTTACTGTTACCCTCTTGCTCAAATTTATACGAAACACATAAGGATAAATTAATCCCACCGCACATGGCAATGCAATGGAGTGAGGAAAGAAGCCCTACCACAAACAGTATGCCGTATCCCATATTCGGGCTTATCTCCGGTATAAAATTAAATCCTATCGTACGTTTTATAATGAGATAAAATCCTAATATAATAATCCCCATGACAATCAGCTGGTTATTTGAACCGGTGCTAGACTTCTTCTGAACGTTGTTCGCTTCTCTTTTGATGTCATAGCCCAGCTCATCCAGTGCTTTTACAATATCCTTCATTTGTACTTTCTGTGAGTCATAGGTTATAGACACGGTTTCATGGGCATAGCTTGCTTTTACTTTTTGAATGCCTTTCATTTTTTTTAACTTTTCTTCAATTTTAGTTTCACATCCGGTACATGTCAGCCCATCCACTTTAAGGGTTTTTGTCACTACTCTATTGCCCATTATTTGTTCCTCCTTTTGTATTTGCTTTAAGCCTAGTTATTTTACTACTCTATATCAAAAGGCTTTAAGAATTTCTTTACAGTTAAGGGCTTTCCGGTTTTATCTTTTATCTCTACATCCGCATAGGTCCATCCTTTTACCTGTTCCGGGCTCACACCGGCTTCCATAAAGATTGCCGGATCCACTACAAATACAATGTCCTTATCATTACTGCTCATATCCTTAGCCCACTCAAATTTATTTCCTTCTCCCAGATCGACACCGTAGTGATCCAACACTTCATGGTATCCAATTGATTCTCTATAAAGCTCCACCAACTGATTAAAGGCCTCCGAAGGAGCCGCTTCTCCTTTATATTTTAATTCATCTTCACCTAAATCAACTCCCAGCATGATTTTATTTTCCAGTGCAATTCCCTGACGCAGCTTATCTAAATCCAATCCTGCGTTAATAAAAGGTGCTGCATCAAATTCCATCATCACATCATGGATTGGGCTCTTGCTATAATCTTTGCTCCAAATAAATCTTGCCGAACTATCCGGTGCACTTAGAGACCACCCGCCATTGATTTCATCCTCTTCAATTTGATTTGGCATCGCCTCTAAAACCGCTGCAAACGAAGTTTTTGCCACCTGACCTACTACATCAGACTGCCCGCATGCAGAGACAAAACCAATAATGCCAACTGCAAGAAAGGTAATCCATATCTTTTTTTTCATATATTTCATTTTTTATTCTCCTTTATCTATAAGGTTTAAAGCCTTTTAATCTCAACGCGTTGGTTAAAACTGATACAGAGCTTAAAGACATGGCAGCTGCTGCAAAAATGGGATTTAAAGTTGGTCCGCCAAAAGCGTACAACAGTCCAGCTGCAACCGGTATCCCCAATACATTATACCCAAAGGCCCAAAACAGGTTTTGCTTGATATTTCTGATTGTACTTTTACTTAACTGAATAGCCGTAGGAACATCCATTAAATCACTTTTCATTAATACGATATCAGCTGATTCCATGGCTACATCAGTTCCTGATCCGATAGCGATTCCTATATCGGCCTGGGCCAATGCCGGAGCGTCATTGATACCGTCTCCCACCATGGATACCTTTTTTCCTTCAGCCTGAAGTTTTTTTACTTCATTTGATTTGTCCTGGGGAAGAACTTCTGCCAAAACCCGATCAATACCTACCTGTTTGGCTATGGTTTCCGCCGTCCTTTTATTGTCTCCCGTGATCATGGCCACCTCAATCCCCATTTCATGAAGCTTCTTAATAGCTTTGGCACTGCTTTCCTTCACTACATCGGCAACAGCAATAATGCCTGCCAGCTCATTATTGACAGCGATATACATGGGTGTTTTTCCCTCGACAGCCAGCCTGTTGGACTCTGCCTCCAATTTAGCTAATGAAATTTCTTTATTTCTCATTAACTTTTCATTTCCCAAAAGCACTTTCCTTCCTTCTACCTCTACCTCAATTCCGTAGCCCGGTATGGCTTCAAAATGCTCTAATGGAAGGATATCTAAATTCTCTTTTTCTGCTCCCCGAACAATAGCTTCTCCCAAAGGATGCTCTGAGCCCTTTTCAGCAGATGCAGCAATCTGAAGCAATTTCTGTTGGCCAATCTCTCCTATGGCAAGGATATCGGTTACTTCCGGGTTTCCCTCGGTTATGGTACCCGTCTTGTCAAATACAATAGTATTGATTTTATGAGTAGTTTCAAGCGCTTCTCCGCCTTTTATCAAGATTCCATATTCAGCACCCTTTCCTGTCCCAACCATAATAGCTGTAGGAGTTGCCAATCCAAGTGCACACGGGCAGGCTATCACCAAAATGGAAATAAATATTGTTAATGCAAATACAGCCGTCTGGCCGCTGATAAGCCATGCAGCAGATGCTATCACAGCAATAGCAAATATAATAGGAACAAAATATCCTGACACAATATCTGCCGTTTGCGCAATAGGGGCCTTTGTTCCCTGAGCCTCTTCCACTAATTTTATAATCTGTGCCAAGGCCGTATCACTTCCCACTTTTGTGGCTTTAAACTGAATAGAACCATTCTTATTTAAGCTGGCAGCAAAAACCTTATCTCCTTCTTTTTTCTCCACCGGAATGCTTTCTCCTGTCAGCATGGCTTCATCAATAGAAGTGTGTCCCTGCACTACAATACCGTCCACAGGAATTTTTTCACCGGGTTTAACCAGAATGATATCATCCACTTCTACCTCTTCTATAGGAAGGTTCACCTCTTTCCCGTCCTTTATCACAACAGCGGTTTTAGGGGCCAGCCCCATGAGCTTTTTAATTGCTTCCGATGTTTTTCCTTTAGAAACGGCTTCTAATGATTTTCCCAATAAAATTAAAGTGATAATGACTCCTGCCGTTTCGAAATACAGATCATTCATATAAATGAAATCTCCCTGTGTAATACGGTAGGTGGAATATAAGCTGTAAATAACAGCAGCTGACGTTCCCATAGCAATCAGGGAATCCATATTGGGACTTCGGCCTACGATTGCCTTAAACCCAACAGAATAAAACTTATTTCCGGCAATTAAGATGGGAATCAGTAATGCGATTTGAACCAGTGCATAATTTAAAGGATACTGCATGGGCATTAGCAAATCAGGAATCGGAAATCTCAGCCACCATATCATAGAGCCCATTGCTAAATACAGCAAAGGGACGCAGCAGACCGCGGAAACAATAAATTTTGTCCACAGGACCTTTATTTCTTTTTCCTTCCTGATTTTGTCTTGATCCATTGTAATTTTTGTTTTTATTTCCAAAGCTTCATAGCCGGCTTTTTCGATGGCGTTTTTAATATCCGGCAAGGTAATCTTTTTCGGGTCATAATCAGCAACAAGCTTTTCTGATGCAAAATTCACAGAAACAGCAGAAATGCCATCTAACCGGCCTACCACTTTCTCTATTCTGCTTGCACATGCTGCACATGACATCCCCACAATTTGAAGATTTTCTTTTTGCATGCTTCTCTCT
Source organism: Firmicutes bacterium UBA6648 (assembly GCA_002455605.1). Lineage (GTDB taxonomy): Bacteria > Bacillota > Clostridia > Peptostreptococcales > Anaerovoracaceae > Aminipila. The sequence continues at coordinate 1,773 of DKLE01000175.1, read as the reverse complement.
CCTTTTATGTTAATTAAAAATGATAATTTGTTGTTTTTATACTAACAATCCTTTATGGAGATATAATGGAGAGCTGAAAAATAAATGCCTTCCATCTGTGTTTCAGATGAGAAGGCATTTAGTATTTCTTTTCTATTTTATTTTTTTCTTCTTCGGCTTGGGAATTGGAATCACAGGCTCCAGTAATTCTATGATTTGTTTACTAAAATAGGAATTATCAATGTCTAATATATAATGTTCCTTTGCTCCGTCATAGGGAAATCCTTTTTCAGCCTCCTGCATTTGTTCTTCTATACAATCCAACTCCTTTACATAAACCATATTATCGCATACCAATAGAATTGGCTTATCATTAATATACACCATATATTCTCCAAACATCTTCCTATATCGAACCGCACCCACCCCCGATATTTGTTCGCAGACATATTCAATAAAATCTACACTTGTAGCCATAAATTTTCCTTCTTTCCAAGTTCCCTTAAATAATATAGCAAGTCCAACCTCTAACTGGCCACAACACATATAGTATTGGCAGTACCAGTAAACGGATTGCCGCAGACATCATCAAAAAATTCTGCCTGGCAAAATCCAGCCTGTTTTAACTCTTCCAATAGAGCGTCTTTACAAAAGATTTGATTCCACATATTGTAGCATTTGCACTCATCTTCTGTAATAATGACATATTGCTCCAGGAAAACCTTTGGTACCTGGTAATACATGTTTCTCTGAAGACAAGCATAAGGCATTGGACTCCAAAATCCGCTATGGCAATATTGGATGGTTTCGTTCTCTCTCCAAACTGCTAATTGTGCCTCAGTAAATCCATCTAATATTAGCAGACCGCCAGGCTTCAGAGCGTGTCGGACTTTACAAAGAAGTTCATATCTAGCTTTAGGATTTAATACTCCAAAATCACAATAAATCAAGGTTACCACATCAAATTGATTTTCGTAACAGATGTTTAAATAGTTTCGATAATAATAGGCTATTTTCTTATGAAGTTTTTTTGCATTTTGCTCCGCATAATTTATTGATCTCTTAGAAAAATCAATACCCGTTACCCTAAAACCTCTCTCATGGAACAGCTCTGCATATATCCCGGGTCCACAGCCTAAATCCAATAGCTCTTTATTATTGGTATCCCTACATAAGCCGCTAATCCATTGAACGGATTGCCGAATGAAAGCATATCTTCTGGAAGCACCATCAAATTCCGGATTTAAATGGGCATCCAGCATATGCTGTGAAATATGTTCATCATCCCAAAAAGGTATGGTATTGGGTAAATAAACCGACGGCTTTTCTTTAACGTAATCTAAGATCTTTTTATACATATAAAAACCTTTCCTTATTGTGTTAATTTAGTAATTATACACCAGTCCCTTTTACTGATCAATATCATCCTTGTTAATTACCTTTTATTCAAAACGGTTAAAGTCAATAATTTCTAATAAAAACGGCATACTAAATAAGGAAAATATCAATGTAAATATTTAACTAGGAGGTTAATTATGTCAGAAACTATTTCCAAAAATATGGCTGAACGCGTCAGCTATCATGATTCTGTTGAAGAAATGCTGATTCGAATAAAAGAAGACGGCCTTTCCAGTGTATTTTCCCGATGGACCCCACAGGAAAAAATCCGCTGTAATTTTTGTCTTCAGGGGCTAAGCTGTCAGCTATGTACCCACGGTCCTTGCCGAATCAGTGAAAAGGCCGGTGCTGATAAGGGAGTCTGCGGTATCGGTCCGGACGCCATGGCCATGAGAA
>DKLE01000150.1 GCA_002455605.1 Firmicutes bacterium UBA6648 | reverse complement strand
TGCCACAAAGAAAAACGGAAGACTTCCGAGCCAGATAATACTGGGGAATTCCCGTATGGCTCCTACCAGCCGTGCAGATCACGGGGTTAGTAAGCTTAACCCGGTGACAATAGCGAGGAGGATCCACCTGTTCCCATCTCGAACACAGTAGTTAAGCTCCTTAGCGCCGATGATACTTGGCGGGCAGCTGCCTGGGAAAGTAGGACGTCGCCGGTTTCTAGACTTCAGTTATACTGAAGTCTTTTTTTATTATTGTATCCAATGCAATTAGATGCTTTATTAAAGCTGTTGAACTAAATTGTTTTGTAAAAGCTTAGAGAAATATGCTATAATAATACGTGGTGATTAAGACAAAAGTAAGGGAGGAATTACGGTGGTTTATTTAAAAATTATTTTTGTAATATTATTATGTATTCCCATACTTTACGTTTCTGTTGCACTTGCATCTAAACTGATGTTGGAGATTACTAAAAAAAAATAGTTTAGGAGTTTAACATATTATGAAAAGGGGACTGTTTATTTCCATTGAAGGACCGGACGGGTCAGGCAAATCCACTCAGATTAGATTATTGAAAGAATTTTTGGATGAAAGCGGTTTAGAAGCTATATTGACCAGAGAGCCTGGAGGAACGGTTATTAGTGAAAAAATCAGGCAGCTTATTTTAGATAAACAACATACTGAAATGGATCCAATGACAGAAGCTCTTTTATATGCGGCTTCCAGAGCACAACATGTGGCGGAAGTTATTAAACCTGCAATTAAAACAGGAAAAACTGTTATTTGCGATAGATTTGTGGATTCAAGTATAGCCTACCAGGGCTATGGCAGACAATTAGGAGATGCGGTAAGAATTATAAATGAGTATGCGGTGGCAGGGTGTATGCCGGATATTACGTTTCTCTTAAAGGTAGAACCGAGCATAGGAAAAGAACGTATAAAAGAAGAAGAACAGGATCGGCTGGAAAAGGAGAAATTAGATTTCCATAATGCAGTTTTCCAGGGATATTTAGACTTAGAAAGAATCTATAAAGATCGAATTATAGGTATAGATGCAGCAAAGGATATTGATGCAATTAGTAATGAAATAATTTTACATATAAGAAAGATTTTAAATGCTGATAATTTGGAGTAAAAATGATTTTAAAAGAAATAGATGGCAATGATAGACTTATAGAAAGATTAAAATATCTGGCAGCTTCAGAAAAGCTATTTCATGCCTATATATTTGAAGGCGACTCTTGTGTGGATAAGAGTCTGCTGGCGGAGTGCTTTGTGAAAGCTATTCTTTGCCAAGAAGATAAGGGTGATGGCTGTGAAGAGTGTACTATATGCCATAAAATCAACCATGGAAATCATGAAGATATTATAAGTCTTGAGTGGGATGGAAAAAGTATAAAAGATGAGGCTGTAGAAGAACTGCAGGTGAAGCTTTCTAAAAAGCCTTTTTTCGGAAATCGAAATATAGCTATCATAAATCATGCAGATACTATGACTATCAGAGCACAGAATCGATTACTTAAGACCTTAGAGGAGCCTCCTCAAGGGACAATTATTATACTGCTGTGTGACAATATAGAAAATTTGGTTCCTACTATTTTGTCCCGTTGCGTGGTATTTAGGGTGAATCCCTTTGAAACGGTAGAGTATGGTGAGATTAAAGAGCAGGCACAGCTTCTGGTTAAGATGCTTCTGAATAAAGAACCTTTTTATTCTTTAAAAGGAAAGCTTGCTGAAATTGCCGGTGATAAGGATAGTGCTATGAAACTGCTGGACTCTATGGAACTAACCTATAGAGATTTGTCAATAATAAATACAAAGGAAAGCCGAAATTATACAAAGGATTATATTTATCGAGCTGTGGAGCTGATTGAGGAAGCAAGAAGAGACTTGCAGCGAGGAATCAATATAGGCTATGCTATGAAAAATTTAATCATAAAAATTGGAGGATAAATAATGGTAAAAGTAGCAGGAGTACGTTTTAAAAAAGCGGGAAAAGTATATTACTTTGATCCTGGTGATTTAGACGTGAAACAGGACACCAATGTAATAGTTGAAACTGCTCGCGGTATGGAGTATGGAACTGTTACTTCAGATATAAAATCTGTAAGCGAGAAAGAAATTGTGGCCCCGCTGAAAAAAATTATACGGATTGCAAATGATCAGGATACAGAACAGCATATAGAAAATTTAAAAAAGAAAGAAAGAGCCATTATGCTTTGTCAAGAAAAAGTAGACAAGCATAAGCTGGAAATGAAGTTGATAGATGTAGAATATACCTTTGATAATAGTAAGATTATTTTTTATTTTACCGCAGACGGCAGAGTAGACTTTAGAGAATTAGTTAAAGACTTGGCCGGTGTATTCAAAATGAGAATAGAGCTGAGACAGATTGGTGTAAGAGATGAAGCCAAAATGGTAGGAGGTATAGGAAGCTGCGGAAGAGGATTATGCTGTCATACTTGGCTGCCGGAGTTTGAACCGGTGTCCATTAAGATGGCAAAAGTACAGAATTTGTCTCTGAACCCTACGAAAATCTCGGGAATATGCGGCAGACTGATGTGCTGTTTAAAATACGAAAACGATGTTTATATGGAGCTAAGAAAAGGAATGCCTGAAATGGGTGAAAGAATAAAAACAGAAGACGGCATAGGCATTGTATTTGATTCTAATATACTGGAAAATAAAATAAAAGTGCGCTTGGTTCTGGAGGAAAAGACGGATGATAAACCGGAAAAGCTTAGCGTAGACTTTTATACTTATAAGAAAGAGCAAATTAAGAGAATGGAAAGTCATCGCAAGAAGGAAAGCAATAAGGATATCTTAGAGGAGCTGGATGAAGAACTTTTAGATGAAATCAAGAATTTGCTGAAGGAGTAATTTTTCTATGGAGGACAACTTACTGAAGCAGGGAGAGCGACTGGATGAAATCGGGTTCGGTGCACTGAAGCTTATTCAGAAGCCGGAAGAGTTTTGTTATGGGGTAGATGCAGTAATCCTTGCGGATTTTGCGGCCAGGGCCATTGAAAAGAACAACAGCCGATTTAAGAAAGCCATAGACTTGGGTACTGGAACCGGAATCATACCTCTTATATTGAGTCATAAAACCGCATTAGACAATATCTATGCGGTTGAGATACAAAAAGATTCTTACGAAAGAATTTTAAGAAATATTGAGATGAATAAGCTGAAGGATAAAATTACTGCAATAAATTGTGATGTATCCGGATTGGAAAAAGAATTTCCTGATTTAAAAGGCTCTTTTGATTTGGTGACGACGAATCCGCCGTATATGATTGGCGGATCTGGAATGATAAATGAGAATCCTGCCAAGAGGATTGCCAGACATGAAAGCACTGCGGACTTGGATGATTTTATTAAAATATCGGCAGCACTTCTGAGGGACAAGGGAGAACTGTTTATGGTTCATAGACCCAGCAGGCTGGTTGATATTTGCCAGGCGTGCCGCAGATATAAAATAGAACCAAAAGAATTGCGGTTTATATCACCTGACAGGAGTTCAAAGCCTAATATCCTGTTGGTGCGGTGTGTTAAATTCGGCAGACCTGAATTAAGAATGCTGGAACCTTTATATGTGTATGAAGAAGCCGGAAATGGTTATACGGAAGAATTACTGAAAATTTATGAAAGATAGACAATAAATATTCTGCCGAAATGGAGAAGCCGGCAGAATATTTTTTCTGTTTACAGGTATATTAAACCATATGCAGTTAAATGAATTTGCATAGATACACAGAAGCCAGGACACTTACTATATATCCGATTAAACCTGCTATGAAGGCGTGTCGCATTTTTTTTACAGCAGTAACCCCAAAATAAAGAGCTAAAACGTAAAATATGGTTTCACAGGTTCCCACCATGATGGCAGAGCATTCACCGATATAGGTGTCAACACCGTTATCGGACATAATGCGTTCCATCAGAACCAATGAGCCGCTGCCGGATACAGGCCGGAGGAGTATAAGAGAAATCAGCTCTTTGGGTATGTGTAAAAAGGAGAATATAGGACCTAAAATTGATTCAAAAAATTTCATAGCCCCTGAAGAAACTAAAGCTTCAATCCCAATAAAAATAGCAATGATAAATGGCATAATTTCTACTGCAGATTTCAATCCATCCTTTGCTCCCTCAATAAAGCAGTCATAGATAGATACATGCTTGCATAATCCATAGATGATTACTAGGCTGAGTATACCTGGGATAAAAAAATAGGAAATAGTACTTAAAATTTGCGACATTGGAGGCCTCCATTCTATAAGCTTAATTTTAGTGTTTTCTTTCGTAATATTTACATACGATGACGGATGCTATCATAGATACAAGCCCTACAATGATAGATGGGACAATGATTGATGCTGAATCTGTTGAGCCCAGCTGTGATCGTATTTTTATTACAGTAATAGGAACAAGCTGAATCATTGACATATTCAGCGCAAGAAACATACACATGGTATCGCTTGCTGTATCGCTGTATTTATTTTCAGTATCAAGCCTTTCCATAGCCTTTAAGGAAAAAACGGTGGCACTGTTACCCGCTCCGAAAATGTTTGCCATGAAACTCATAAGCATAATGGCTATGGTTTCATTATTCTTTTCTTTTGGGAAAAGATACTTGATAAGAGGCATGGCCTTCTGGGCCGCAGAGTTGATGAGACCGGATTTTTCTGCTATTTTCATAATGCCGCACCATACAGCCATGATGCCCGATAAGCCTATGACGAATTCTACAGCTTCACTGCAGCTGCTCAAAAGTCCGTCTGTAAAAGCGGAAAGGTTATTATTAATAATTGAAAAGAATAATCCCAGGCAGATCATTCCGGCCCATATATAGTTCATCAATGTACATCACCTCAGTTATTATATATTCAGGAATTTAAAATAAATGTTGAAATTTTACACATTTGGGTAGATAATATACATACGTAGAGTGGAGGTGAAAGCATTGGAAATATCATTGACCTTAAAGGATTTAGGGTTAATTTTAATAGGAGCCGGCATTATTGTGTTGCTGGTATATTGCATAGGCTTTGTAAGGCATTCAATTGCAACTATTAAACATACCAATAAAATTTTAGAAGACACGCAGGTAATAACAGCTATTGCTGCTGCCCGTGCTCAAGATATGGATCTGGCAGTAGGCGATGTTACAAAATCAATTAGCAGTATCTCAGAGGCATTAAAAGGAAATCAAAGCACGATTGCTGCTTTATCTTCAATTGTAAATTCACTGGTATCTCTAAAAAATATTCTTGCAAAGACGGACAAGTAGGCGGAATAAATTCTAATTCCAAATAGTTGACATTGTATAACTTGAATGTTAAAATTAGGAAGAATATATGAAAATGTAAAGAGAGAAGAGCTTTGCATAGAGAGGAGGAGAAGAAAATGAAGGCTACGGGTATAGTTAGGAAAGTTGACGAGCTAGGTCGTATTGTATTACCTATAGAACTGAGAAGAACTCTAAATATAGAGATTAAAGACCCCATTGAAATATTTGTCGAAGGAGAGTACATTTTACTTAAGAAGTATGAACCTGCTTGTGTTTTTTGCGGCAATGCAAAAAATGTTAAGCATATTAAGGACAAGAATATTTGTGAGGATTGCATCAAAAAAATTAAAGAATTGTAGTAAAATGAAGTTTGAATGATTGAAATGGCATCTTATAATTATCATATAATTGTAAGATGCTTTTTTACAACAAATTTGTAAAAGAATTTGATAGATTACACGCAAAATCTTACAGTTTTGTTACAAAAACCTTTTTTCTAACAAAGATAAGAAGTTCTGTGATATCATCATATAAAATAGGTAAATATATTTAATAAGATAGGATTGCTAAAAAGAAGGGGATTAAAAATGAAGACAACTAAAACTATTTTGTGTGTTGGATTGTTTTTTGTGTTAGCTTTTGTACTGTTATTACCGGGCTGTGGTGACAAGAATCAAAGTGGATCTACCGTTGATGAGCCGGACATCACAGTACAATATTTAGAGGAAGATTACGTTAAGCAATTACTGCGTGACGGGGCCGAGCATGTTTTTGGAAGTATTCAGCTTTCTGAAGGAGAAGACGACTCGATAGTTGTTAACATTGAAGCCAAGGAATACGTGGAAGATCCGGATCAACCAAATGGGTTTTACATTGAAGACAAAAACTATAGCTTATCCTCGGTATTAGCACCGGAAGCAAGGTGCACCTTCTTATCGGGAGGCACAAGCTTACCGCAGATTATGACTGCAGAACAATTTGCAGAAGCATATAAAAAAGATGTGGAAGAGTACGGCGGTGAAAAAAATCCGGATTATGCAGAACATAAATTATATAATATTTACATTATGGGCGATCAAATTGAGCTTATTCTTGAAAAATACATTCCTTAGGAATACAAAGTTTATCATTACGAAAAAGCAGTTTATAAGCTAAAATAAATTTTTATAGGGAAGTATGTAAAAAGGTGTAGCGGATGCTGCACCTTTTTGTATATAATATAGAATTAGTGGGAGCTATTACTTTATCATTCAAAGAAAAATAGTAGCATCGATTAATAAGTTTTGACACTTTTAATAATAAATATAAGGAGGAAGTTAGATGCCTATTCCAAATCCGATTGCATTTACAATTTTTAATATAGATATAAGATGGTATGGAATACTTATTGCTCTGGGGATTATTCTCGCTACATTAGCTGTATATAAAAGAGCACCAAAACAT
>DKLE01000195.1 GCA_002455605.1 Firmicutes bacterium UBA6648 | reverse complement strand
ATACCCCGGTGGCAACTAAAAACAGCCCAAAGGTTATTAAAGTATAGTCTATTAAAACTCTTTTCCAGTTCATTTCTTTTGTAATAATGTTCATACTATTTTCCGATTCCCAGACCAAATCTATCTTTTACTCTTGCCATAGTTTGTTCAGCTACAGCATTAGCTTTTTCAGCGCCTTCCTTTAGGGCCTTAATCAGCTCTTCGGAATTTCTGATTTCTTCATACCTTTCTCTTATAGATTTAAGTGCATCTGTGGTCACTTGAACTAAATCCTTTTTAAACTCTCCGTAACCGCAGCCCTCGTATTTTCTTTCAATTTCTTCTATAGACATTCCTGAAAATGAACTGTAAATATTGAGCAGATTACTTACCCCCGGCTTATTTTCAAAATCGAAACGGATTGTTCCCTCTGAATCGGTGGTAGATTTCATAATCGATTTCTTAATTTTTGATTCATCATCCAATAAAGAAATTCTGCTGAGTGGGTTTTCTGCACTTTTGCTCATTTTTCTTGCGGGTTCATCTAATGCCATAATTCTGGCACCCTCTTTTAAAAATCTTCCTTCAGGAACAATAAAGGTTTCACCATACTTATTATTTATTCGAATGGCAAGATCTCTGCAAAGCTCAATATGCTGCTTTTGATCATTACCCACAGGAACAATATTCGTATCATACAGAAGAATATCTGCAGCCATTAAAACAGGATAAGAAAACAATCCTGTCGGTGCAGATTCCTTTCCTCTGCTCTTATCTTTAAATTGAGTCATTCTGGATAACTCGCCCGTATATGAGCTGCAGGTTAGCACCCATGAAAGTTCGGCGTGTCCGGGGACATCCGACTGAACAAAAACAGTAGCCTTTTTTGGATCCACTCCGATAGCCATATATAAAGCGGCCACATCCAATGTGTGCTTTCTGAGCTCTTTTGGATCTTGAGGTACCGTTATGGAATGCATATCTACGATACAGTAAATACATTCATTGTCATTTTGAAGTTCAACAAACTGTCTTAATGCTCCTAAATAATTTCCTATGTGTATATTTCCAGTAGGCTGTACGCCTGAAAAAACTCTTTTCATTTATTCTTCCTCCGTTTAACGATTCAATTCCTCGTGAAACTTTTTTCTTATGTTTTTTTCTGCTCTTGATATAGTCATCTGGGATACATCCAAAGCATCTGCTATCTCTGCCTGAGTTTTATTTTGTAAGTACCGGAGCTTAAAGATCTTTTTTTCTTTATCGTTCAGAGTTTTAAATACAGTTTTAATCAATTCAAAATCTTCTATGCTGCTATAACCCTTTTCCTCAATAGATGCATATTTGTCATAGGTAATAATATCATCCGAATCCGCCGTTTGGCTTAAAGAATAAGTTGCAAAAGCCTTTCCGCTCTCCATCGCCTCAATTATCTCTTCATTAGATAAATTTAAATGCTTTGCCAGCTCATCTACCGTAGGCGTTCTTCCCAATTTTTCAGTAAGCCCGTCCTTTGCCGCCGGAATTTTAAGGCTTATTTCCTTTGTTCTCCGAGGGACCTTCACACTCCATTCTTTATCTCTGAAATGTTTTTTTATTTCACCCAAAATAGTAGGTGTTGCAAAACTGGAAAACTCAAAACCTCTTTCCGGATCAAATCTATCCACAGCAGAAACAAGAGCCAATGCACCTACTTGATAAAGATCATCATAATCTACACCTTTATTTAAATATTTTCTTATTAGAATTTCTACTATATACAGATAAGCTTCTACTATTTGATTTCTTATATCCACACTTTTGCTTTGTCTGTATTGCAAGAATACTTCTTGGTTCATCATTTACTCTTCACCATTACTATACTTTTTTGTTTATCAGATACAGGTTTAATTTCTACTTCATCCATAAGTGTTTTTATAAGAATCATTGCCAAATTACCGTCCTGAGGACAATTCTTACATGGCCTGTATTCTTTTTCCAGATCTCTTCCATCGCCGATATCGGTAACGAAAATAACCATTTTATCTTCATGAAGTTCACAAGACACTTCATACATGTTTGTCCAAGCATTGAACCCATGACATGTAATCGCCTTGCAGGCTTCGTCAACAGCAAGCTTTATGTCATCCACAGCTTCTACGTCAAAACCGGCATTGCTGGCAAGCGCAGCGATCCCCATTCTGACAACTTTAATATATTCGGGTTTACCTGTAACTGTAAATTTTATACAATCTGCCATCTTTTTTAATTTCTCCTTAATTAGGAATTAGGAATCGTCAATATGACGATTCCCCTTATTCTACCATTATTCTGTTTTTATTTCAATCTGTGATGATGAACCGGCTTCCGTTTCGCCGTCTATTTTTTCCTCTACATCATCCTCTTTAATTACTTTTGCCATAGCGATGATATTTGCATCATCATCTACTCTCATGATTTTAACACCTTGAGTTGCTCTTCCCAATCTGGAAACTTCTCCGGCCCTGATTCTGATTATGATACCATCGGAATTAATAAGCATGATTTCATCATCTTCGTTAACTACCATGGCACCAATCAGTTCACCAGTCTTCTTAAACTTAGCTTTATCATAAGTAAGAAGTCCTTTGCCTCCTCTTACCTGGACTTTATAGTCCTCTACAGGAGTTCTCTTACCATAGCCATTTTTAGTAACCACAAGAAGCTCTTCATTGTTTTCTACCAATTCCATTGAAACTACTTCATCTTCTGGTTCCAGCTTGATAGCTCTTACACCACCGGCAATTCTTCCCATACTTCTGACATCCTCTTCGGAGAAGCAGATGCATTTTCCCTGCTTCGTCACGATAATGACATTATTTCTACCTGTTGTCTGATTTATTCCAATCAGTTCATCGCCAGCCTTCAGGTTAATGGCAATAAGACCGGTTTTTCTATTGGTATCAAATTGAGAAAGCGGGGTTTTCTTAATTGTACCATGCTTAGTGACAGCAATTAAGAACTTGTCCTCAGCAAATTCCTTGATAGGAATAACTGCTGTAATTCTTTCTCTCTGCATCAGATTCAAGAAGTTTACTGCAGGCATTCCCTTGGCAGTTCTTCCCGCTTCAGGTATCTCATAAGCCTTTAGCTTATGGGCCTTTCCAGTATTAGTAAAGAACATTAAAGTATCATGAGTGGAAGTCATGATCATATCCTTTACAAAATCATTTTCTCTGGTAGTCAATCCGGTGATTCCCTTACCGCCTCTCTTCTGAGTTTTATAGTTATCAACGGAAACACGCTTTATATATCCCAAATGAGTCAATGTAATGGCTACATTTTCTTCCTCAATTAAATCTTCTTCATCCAGCTCAGAAACATCCGCAATGATTTTTGTTCTTCTTTCATCCTTCCATTTATCTTTGATCTCAAGAAGCTCATCTTTTACAACTCCCATTAACATTTTTTCATCTGCTAACAGTTGGTTGTAATACTCAATCTTCTTCATTAACTCTTCATACTCATTTTCGATCTTTTCTCTTTCCAAACCCTGCAGTCTGGCAAGTCTCATATCAAGAATTGCCTGAGCCTGAATTTCAGAAAGACCAAAACGTTCAATTAATTTATCTTTTGCATCATTATAGCTTGATCTTATGATCTTTATAATTTCATCAATATTGTCGAGAGCTATTCTTAAACCTTCTAAAATATGTGCTCTGGCTTCTGCTTTTTTCTTATCAAAAATAGTTCTTCTGGTGACAACATCCTTTTGATGCTTTAAATACTCATCTAAAATTTCGTATAGATTTAAGGTTTTAGGTTGTCCATCTACCAGAGCTATCATAATCATACTATAGCTTTCCTGAAGCTGAGTATGCTTAAAAAGTCTGTTTAAGGTAATCTGAGGATTGGCATCTCTCTTAAGTTCTATGACAATTCTCATACCCTGTCTATTGGACTCGTCACGGATATCCGAAATTCCGTCCAGTCTTTTTTCTTTAACAAGATCGGCGATTTTCTCAATTAATCTTGCCTTATTTACCTGATAAGGAATTTCCGTTACAATGATTTGCTGTTTTCCTTTATTGGTTTCCTCAAATTCAGTTGTAGCACGAACAAGAACCTTTCCCTGTCCCGTTCTGTAAGCCTCTTTTGCGCTGTTTTTTCCCATGATAGTAGCACCCGTAGGAAAATCGGGGCCTTTAACTATCTTGATCAAATCTTCAATATCTGTATCTTCATTATCGATCATATATACAGCAGCATCAATAACTTCTGCCAAATTGTGAGGCGGTATGGATGTAGCCATACCTACTGCAATACCATTGGATCCATTGACAAGCAGGTTGGGGAATCTGGAAGGAAGAACCTTCGGTTCCTGCTCCTCCTCATCAAAGTTCGGCATGAAATCAACCGTTTCTTTTTCAATATCCCGAAGCATCTGCAATGCAAACGGAGTCATTCTGGCCTCTGTATAACGCATGGCTGCAGCGCCGTCACCGTCTACGGAACCAAAGTTTCCGTGGCCGTCCACCAGTAAATATCTGGTGGAAAAATCCTGTGCCATTCTTACCATAGCATCATAAATCGAACTATCACCATGAGGGTGATATTTACCCATTACTTCTCCGACAATACGTGCCGACTTTTTATGTGGCTTATCCGGAGTAACTCCCAGCTCACTCATTCCATAAAGTATTCTTCTGTGTACAGGCTTAAGACCGTCACGAACATCAGGAAGCGCTCTTCCTGCAATAACGCTCATGGAATAATCTATATAGGAGTTTTTCATTTCATCATGAATCTCATGCTGTATCAGCTTTGAATCTTCTAATAAATTCATCGTCATGTCCTCCTCCTATCTTAAATATCTAAAGTTGCATATTTTGCATTTTCTTCAATGAATTTTCTTCTCGGCGGAACCTTATCACCCATAAGCGTTGTAAATATTTCATCTGCAGCCGCAGAATCTTCAAGGGTTATTTGAATTAAAGTTCTGTGGTTATAATCCATTGTTGTCTCCCAGAGCTGATTAAAGTCCATTTCTCCAAGACCCTTATATCTTTGAATATCCGCTTTTCCAGGTTTGTCCGCTAAACCTGCCATAAGCTTTTCCTGCTCTCTCTCACTATAGGTGTAATATATTTCTTTCGCTTTTTTCGTCTGGAAAAGTGGCGGTTGAGCCGCATATACATATCCGCCTTCAATAAGCGGAGTCATATATCTATAAAAGAACGTTAACAGCAGCGTTCGGATATGTGCGCCGTCAACGTCGGCATCAGTCATAATGATGATTTTATGATATCTCAATTTTTCAATATTAAAATCCTGACCGATTCCGCAGCCAAATGCTGTAATCATATTTTTAATTTCTTCGGAGTTTAAGATCTTGTCCAATCTGGCTTTTTCAACGTTTAAGATCTTACCTCGGAGAGGAAGAACTGCTTGCCTTTTCCTGTCTCTTCCCTGTTTTGCACTGCCTCCCGCAGAGTCTCCTTCGACTAAAAATATTTCTGATAAAGCCGGATCTTTTTCAGAACAGTCAGCAAGCTTTCCCGGAAGTGAAATGCCGTCCAAAACCCCTTTTCTTCTGGTCAAATCTCTTGCTTTTCTGGCTGCCTCTCTTGCACGGGCCGCACGGAGGCATTTGTCAATAATGATCCGTGCTTCATTTGGGTGTTCTTCCAAGAATGCTGTTAAATTTTCATTTGTGGAAGTCTCAACAAAGCCCCTCATTTCGCTGTTTCCAAGCTTAGTTTTCGTCTGTCCTTCAAATTGCGGTTCAGTAAGCTTTACAGAAATAATAGCTGTTAATCCTTCTCTCACATCTTCACCAGACAGAGACTCATCATTTTCTTTTACCAGCTTATTTTTTCTTGCATAATCATTGATAACTCTGGTAAGCGCTGATTTAAAGCCCACCATATGAGTACCGCCTTCAGTGGTGTTAATGTTATTTGCATAAGAAAGGATCAGCTCATTGTATCGATCCGTATACTGCATAGCCACTTCCACTTCAAGATTATCTCTTATTAATTCAAAATAAATTACCTCATCATGGATCGGTTCCTTATTTTTGTTCTGATGTATTACAAATTCTTTTATACCGCCTTCATAATGAAAGACTAGTTCCTTTTTCTGATCTTCTCTTTCATCCTTAAGTGAAATCCTAATTCCTTTATTTAAAAAGGCCATTTCCCTAAGTCTATGCTCCAGCGTGGCATAATCAAAATTAACTTCTTCAAATATTTCAGGATCAGGCCAAAAGGTTGATCTGGATCCGGTATGTCTTGATTCACCTATAACAGTAAGAGGCATGGTAGTCTTTCCTCTGCTGTAGGTTTGTTTGTAGATCTTTCCGTTTCTTTTTATTTCTACTTCCATTTCAGTAGAAAGAGCATTAACTACAGAAGCACCTACACCGTGAAGACCTCCGGATACTTTATATCCTCCTCCTCCAAACTTACCGCCGGCATGAAGTACGGTATGAATAACTTCAACTGCAGGAATACCAAGCTTAGGGTGCGTATCTACCGGCATACCTCTTCCATCATCTTCTACAGTAATGGAGTTATCTGCGTTAATCGTAATATTGATACTTGTGCAGAAACCTGCTAAAGCCTCATCCACACTGTTGTCTACTACTTCGTAAACCAAGTGATGAAGCCCTCTGGGACCAGTACTGCCTATATACATTCCCGGTCTTTTTCTGACAGCTTCAAGACCTTCCAGAACTTGTATCTGGGCAGCATCATACTGTTGATTCTTTACTTCTGTACTCAATTTAACTTCTCCTGTTCTATAGACATGGGTAAATATCCAGTCCTATTTTTTTCTGTGAATTCTTTTTCCCTGTCTTAAAATTTTTTTAAG
>DKLE01000189.1 GCA_002455605.1 Firmicutes bacterium UBA6648 | reverse complement strand
TTAAGAGAATATGAATTCTGGTAGGACATATCTTCAAAAGGAAGAGCAAGTTAAAACCACAGAATGAAAAACAATTGGAAAAGCTTTGCTCCGATTATAAAGGTGAGAATACATGAAAGCAAGAAGAAAGCGCTACAGAAACAGAAACAAAAAATGGGGGAAAATGCTGCTAATGACAGGAATAGCAGTTTTCATTATATTTATCTTATTTAACTTTCTGGGGAGATTTATCCCTTCAGAGGAAGAAAAAAAGGCGGAGGATTATAAGAAAGCAGCAGAGATGGCAGGTTGTACATGGCAGGAACTTGTAACCTATGACACGGTTCGGTATGAAAACAATCTGAAGAATGTGAATCCATATTTGTCTGCTGTAGATTTTGTTAAAATGTACTACGAAATATATAATTATGTAGAAACTGAAAACGGCGGCTACTGGGCCTTAGTATCGGGAGGAACTCTTAGTGATTCCAGCAGTATATGGAGCTGGTTTGGTTTGGACAGCGGAAGCGATCTCAATGCCGTACTGAAAGCATCAAAGAAATATCAAAAACCGGAATTTGTTATTCGCTTTAGCCCAAAAGAGTTAAATGATTTAATTATTGAAAAAGGTTTTTCAGAAAAACAAATTCAATGGTTGGATAGGCTGATGACTTCGGGTAGCCTGGATGAAATGCTGGGATCTTCCTATGCGCTGCCTGATTATATTGAATCAGCAGAGCAGGGATATTTTGCATGGCCTACACCGGCTCTGCACGTTATTACTTCAAAATTTGCATCAGCGAGAAAACATCCGGTATTCGGAATTACAAGAGCGCATAACGGAGTAGATATAAGCGGAGATAATGCGGAGGGTTCTCCTGTTGTTGCAATTGATAACGGAGTTGTAATTTCTGTTGATTTAAACGGAGGAGAACGAGGAATCAATATAAAAGTTCAGCACAATATCGGGAATGATATCTGGATATCCCGTTATCAGCATTTATCAACAGTTCAAGTGGCTGAGGGTCAGAGTGTTACAAAGAATACTACCATAGGAACCGTGGGAAACACGGGAGTAGGAACAGGACCACATTTACATCTGGAGCTTACCTATAATGGCGTACTAATTGATCCGCTGCTTCTTATTGTAGACAAATAGTGATATAATAACTGGGAAAATGATGAAATTCCAGCATGAAATCTGATAGTTGAGGAAAAGCTTGATTTGACAAAGTACATAAAAGAGCCTATACTATTGCTAAAAGTTAGCCATGGCTGACAGCATTTTTATGGGGAGTATTGGTTATGAAGGCAGGGAATAACAATAAAATATTAGCAGCAATAATCTGTGTACTTATTGTGTTCACTATTTTATCTGCTACGGGCTTTGCTTTTTTGCATGGTGAACATGATTGCAGAGGAATTCACTGTGCAGTTTGTGATCGCTTAAATGATCTGGCTAATGCTTCAAAGGGGCTAGGCGATGGTATCGATGCCTTTTTTACGGCCCTTTTAATTAGCGCTGCTTTTCTAAAAGCTTTACCAAAATTGTTTGGGAAAAGACTTTCTGTAATCTCTTTAATTTCTCTAAAGGTAAGAATGGATAATTAAATCTCTCAAATTTTGTTTTTTGATTTTATATAAAAAATTTGGGAGGATTTTATATGCGTAAAATTTTTGCTGCCATCACGTTGATGGTGTTATTTGTGTTGGTTATAACCGGATGCGGAACAAATAAAGAAGTCTCAAAGGATAAGGGTGAGCAAAATACTTTAAGTATTGTAACCACTATTTTTCCGCCGTATGATTTTGCAGCGCAGGTCGCAGGCGATAAGGCAGAGATAACGATGCTGCTTTCGCCGGGGGCTGAGAGCCATTCTTTTGAGCCAACTCCCCAGGATATCATGAAGATACAAAATTGTGACATGTTTATTTATGTCGGTGGTGAGGGAGATGCTTGGGTGGACGATATACTGGCTTCCATGGATACCAGTAGAATGAAAATTATAAAGATGATTGATTGTGTTCCGGCTGTGGAAGAAGAACTGGTTGAAGGTATGGAGCCTGAGGAAGAGGAAGAAAGCCATGGAGAGGAATTAGAAGAGCCGGAATATGACGAGCATGTTTGGACTTCTCCAAAAAATGCCATTAAAATCACAGAAGCTATTTCCGACGCTCTTTGTGAAATGGATAAATCCAATGAAGCCTATTATCAGAAAAATACATCGGATTATACGGAACAGCTGACAGCTCTGGATAAAGAGTTTAGAGAAATTGTAGCCCAGAGTTCCAGAAAAGTGATGGTGTTTGGGGATCGATTCCCTCTGAGGTATTTCGCAGATGAATACGGCTTGGACTATTATGCCGCTTTCCCGGGCTGCAGCACGGAAACAGAGCCAAGTGTAAATACCATTAAATTTTTAGTGGATAAAGTCAATTCAGAAAAAATACCGGTGGTTTTCTATATTGAATTTTCCAATCATAAAACGGCAGACAGTATCAGT
Organism: Firmicutes bacterium UBA6648; assembly: GCA_002455605.1. Lineage (GTDB taxonomy): Bacteria > Bacillota > Clostridia > Peptostreptococcales > Anaerovoracaceae > Aminipila. Next base: position 2,495 of record DKLE01000189.1, on the reverse strand, counting down.
GAAGCCACCGGTGCAAAAACATTACTGTTTCATTCTTGCCACAATGTTTCACAAAAAGATAGGGATGAAGGAAAGAATTATGTGAGCATTATGAAAGAAAATGCAGTTAATTTGAAGGAGGCACTGAAATAATGTCATTGATTAACTGTAAGAATTTAATATTGGGCTACGAAGGCAAGGCTATTATCAAAAATTTAACCTTTCAGGTTGATGCCGGCGATTACTTATGCATAATCGGTGAAAACGGTGTGGGAAAAACCACCTTAATGAAATGCATACTGGGTATAGGCAAGGCAATGGGCGGAAACATACAGCTGGGAGAAGGGCTGAAGCAGAATGAGATTGGGTATATTCCTCAACAGAGCAGCTCACAGAAGGATTTTCCTGCCACTGTCTATGAGGTGGTGCTGTCGGGATGCTTGAACAGCCATGGAAGTATTGCCATCTATAATTTCAGAGACAAGAAGAAAGCGGACGAGAATTTGGAAAGGCTGAACCTAGCCCATTTAAAAAGAAAATGTTATCGAGAGCTATCGGGAGGGCAGCAGCAACGAGTGCTGCTGGCCCGCGCTCTCTGCGCAACAAAAAAAATATTATTTTTGGATGAACCGGTAGCGGGACTGGATCCCAAAGCTGCACAGGATTTTTATGAAATATTAAAACAGATTAATGCAGAAGGAACGACAATTGTTATGATTACTCACGATGTACAGGGACTCAAAGGCAATGCCAGGCAGGTACTTCATCTAAAACATGAGGATGTTTTTTACGGAAGCATCAGCGATTACTTAGGAGGTGGAGCAAATGCTTAATATGGTACAGGAGTTATTTGCTTATCCATTTATACAGCGAGCAGTAATTGTAGGTATTTTAGTGTCTCTTTGTGCAGCACTGCTGGGAGTTACGCTGGTTCTCAAAAGATACTCCATGATTGGAGACGGACTTTCTCATGTAGGTTTTGGAGCACTGGCACTAGCTATGGCGTTAAATTTAGCTCCTCTGGAGGTAGCTATTCCCGTAGTGGTAGCAGCGGCCTTTTTTCTTCTCAGAATTTCTGAGAGCAGCAAGATAAAGGGGGATGCTGCCATTGCACTTATTTCCACAAGCTCTCTTGCCCTGGGAGTAATTGTTATCGCTATGACTACCGGAATGACTACGGATGTGTGCAACTATATGTTCGGCAGTATTTTATCTATGAGCAAAAATGATGTAAGGCTGAGTATTGTGATTTCCATTTTGGTAATAATCCTATATCTGGTTTTTTATAACAAAATTTTTGCCATTACCTTTGATGAATCCTTTGCACAGGCTACAGGAATCAATACGAAAAAATATAATTCCCTGATAGCATTTCTTACAGCGGTTACTATTGTTCTGGGTATGAGGATGATGGGGGCTCTGCTGATTTCAAGTTTGATTGTTTTTCCGGCTTTGACATCCATGAGGCTGATTAAATCCTTTAGAGGGGTCGTAATCAGTTCCACTGTAATATCTGTATCCTGCTTTGTGCTCGGTATAATTTTTTCTTATATCTGTGCCGCACCCACAGGGGCCAGTGTTGTTGCTGTGAATTTAGCTTTGTTCATTATTTTTTCTGTCATCAGTAAGATAAAGTTTAAGCTTCAGGGGTGAAATATGAGTCAGAAGAATAATGCGAAAATTTTGATATTATGCTTACTTGCCTTAGTTACAATTTTTGTTTTATGCAGCTGTGGTTCCAAGCCGGGAGGTACTGAAAATAAATCCGCCTTAAAGGATAGCAGTGTTTTGGAGATAACAGAAGAGCTTTTTTTGACTCAGGTCAATGATATATATACTAATTTAGACGATTATTTGGGTCGAAAGATAACGTATCAAGGCATATTTCAGACTATGGACTATGAAGAAGACGGCATCAGTGAGCAAATTCTATATGTGTTCAGAAACAGTCCCGGATGCTGCGGAAATGACGGAACCGCAGGATTTGAAGTGGTATGGGACGGTGAAATTCCCCCACAGGATTCGTGGGTTGAGGTGGAAGGAACTTTAGTTACTTTTGAGGATAAAGAGGGAAATCAATTTTTACAGTTAAAGTTGGATTCTCTTACCGTAATGAAAGAACGGGGAAAAGAATTTGTTTCCCAATAAATGTGTAAGAAAGCATCGGCACAATAAATAAACTGGAACTATTAAAAAGAATAAAACTGGACCTTTCCGCTATGACAATTTCGCTGTATAATGTGGATTATTAATAATTAGCTCAGCGTAAAAGTATAGGAGGAGTGAGGTTTTATGAATACAAAATATGTAATGATCATTCAATGCGATATTTCCAGACAAAGGTGCAGCGGATTTGCCTGTACAAACGGTTTTTATAATCGCGACGACGTTTTTAAGGATTATGAAGATAACGTAAGATACATTTCTTTAACCTGCGGGGGTTGCTGCGGGGCGAGTTTAGCAGCTAAGCTGGAGCACTTTTCCAATAAACTGGCAAAAAAGACTGATGCCACGAA
>DKLE01000088.1 GCA_002455605.1 Firmicutes bacterium UBA6648 | reverse complement strand
CAGGCTTAAGCCTATAAGAATAAAATAAGAGGAGGTGAAAGAACTTTCTCTCACCTCCTCTTCATAATAAAATCTTTTATTTTACATAAATTCTATATACTTTAGAAGCCTGTATAAGACAACGATTGTTTCTGCTCTGGTAGCATTTCCCTCCGGTGCATAGGTTCCATTTTCTCTTCCTGTGGTAATACCGGTGCTCACCATAGCAGAAATAGAATCCTTACTCCAATTACTCATCTGCTCCTGATCAACAAAGGTATTAAGGGTTTTATCGTAATCATAGTCCTTCGGATCTTTTCCTGCCAGTTTCATGGCCCGTTCAATCATCACTGCCATTTCTTCTCTGCTGATAGACTTATTCGGACGGAAAGAATTATCCTCATAGCCTTGTATTAATCCAAGCCTTGTGCCTGTACTCACACTGTTTCTATACCAAGCCCCGGATTTAATATCCTTAAAAGCGGCATCCTGTCCTTCAGCCTGAAGATTCAAGGCTCTGACAAGCATAGATATGAATTCGGCACGAGTCACTTGTCTGTCCGGCTCAAAGGCTTGTTCATTCACCCCATTAACAATGAATTTAGATGCAAGATTATCAATCTCTTTTCTAGCCCAATGATTTTGGATATCTTTAAAGGTTTTTTCTCTTTCCACTATCATCACTTCTGTTGAAGCGGTCAGCTTTATGGCTGCAACCCACTTACCGTCAATCTGCTCGAATGTAGACGGCACAAAATTGTAAGAGTTCGTTTCTTTGTCATATGAGACAGCCACGGCCTTATTTTTATCAAGGGTCTTATCTACCGTCAGAGTAACTGTCTGGTACAATTCTTTTGAAGCTTTATTTAGCTTTGTAAGTGGTGCAATGACTGTGAAATCTGTCTTGCCGGTTTTCACTTCCTCATTTGCAGAAGGTTTAACTGATTCTTTTTCCGTTTTACCGGAGGAGCTTCGTCCTCCTGAGCCGCTGCCCCCCTTATTAGTCTCTGATGCAATGGAAAACAAGCCTTCACTGTTGGAGGTTGTCACCACTCCGTTAGGACTTCCTGCAAACGCAATTTCTACTCGATAGTTTCCTTTTGAAAGACCGGTCAGAAGTTCATTGAAAGAATGATAGTACTCTGCTTTTGCTTCGTTATAGAGCATTTTTTCTCCGCTGTTATCAATTTGATACAAGCGCATATATGGGTAAACAATATTGGCGTTATCTGTTGTATCATGCTGAATCACATAATCTTGCTTGTTGGCGTAGGATCCAGTGTTTACCCTATATCCGGATAAAGAATATACCGTGGTTATATCAGCCGTTTTGTTTACATCAAACCATTCATGATCAGCAGAAACTCTGGTACTCAACAGTCGGTTTCCAAACTCATCCACAATACCGGAATATCCTTCTAATTTTTCTCGATTAATAAAATTTGTTTTCTTAAGTTCTACGTTTGCTCTAAATTTTCCGCCCACGTTCAGAGAATACTCTTTCCCCGCTTCCAGTTCTAGTTCCTGAGGTATTTGAAGCAGATAATTCCAAATGTACGATGGCTTTTCACTGTCTGCTAAACCCAGAACGACATTTATATTCTGATATTCTATATCTGCCGGTACATAAAAAATACTTCCCTGGCTGTCTTCTATCTTAAAAGTATGATTGTAGTCACTGAAAGGCAGCAGTGCTGAGCCCTTCCATTTTTTATAGCCGTTTGAATTAGCCTCCAACACAATTTTAGCATTCTTAGAAAGATCAAAATTGATAGGGGTATCCCTGTCCATCTGAACATCTTTTTCTAGCATATAATAGTTTGTTTGATTGCCATTGCTGTCCGGATGTGAGATATACTGTCCGTCAAAACTATATTTTCCTTTTTCCACCCACACATTCTCAGTGAATACCGGCATGCGAATCGGCATATTCTGTCCGTCTATTTTGGCCTGAAAAATAATATTGTTACTGCTCTCCATGTGCTCCAGTTTTTTACCGTCTACCCTCAGATCCTGTATGCTTGCTTTCTTAAGCCCCAGCTCTTGGAGATCAATCTCATTACCTAAATCTTCATAATCCGTAAACTGTCTGAACAGATATGCATAGGTTTTGCCGTCCTTTAACGTATATCGTATAATTGCAAGATTCCCATCCTTCACTTTAGACAGTTTTATACTGGAATCCAAAGCAACCGTACCAAAATCCTCTTCATTTTGATACTGATTTCCCCAGGCTCCATAAGTCTGCTCCCAATAGTAACCATTTGCCTTTTTGGAAGCAGAACTGATTGCATCTACTTCTCCACCACCCATCGGATTATCTTCCTTGGATGTTGCTGAGCTGATGGCGTCTACTTCTTGATTTTTTTTCAGGCTATAGATATATAAATATGGAACCGTAAGGTTTGTATCCTCATTGACATTGTTTGTAATATGTCCCTTATCATAGCTTAGAATTTTATGAAGCTTCTCGTCATAAAGCCTTACGTTCATAACTTGAGCCAGCTTTTTATCACACAAAGCGTTTTTCTCCAATGAAAGCTGTAGCTCATAATCTCCTACTTTACCATCCAGGCTCATGATGTCCCAAAAAGTAAATTCAAAGAAGTTTACACTGCTTTCTCCGTCCTCATGGCCTCCAACTAAATCCCAATATATCGGGTAGATCCAATCTCTGTTTTCATCCAGAACCCTGAATCTGGGCTTCAATACCCTGGGATCTTCCTCTTCTTCGTCATCTTGGGCTGCTGCGGTTTCTTCTTGGCTGATTATGCTGGTATTATTCAAGCTGCCCCGACTGATTCCGCACAAGAAATTCCCATAATTATCCGAAAAACGATTCATTGTTTGAAACAGTTCATATCCAATTGGAAATTTTATAATAGTTTCACCGTTTTCATCAATTATCTGAATTTTATTTTTATCATATATCTTATTTGCTTCTGCAACGTGTTCTTCAACTGCTTCGTAGCTTAGATCAAAGCTACTGATTGCAAGTCCGCCGCCTACTTTAACTTCGGTTGTTCCATTCTCTGGTACTAAAATTCCCTTTTTTCCGCTGTCAAAGGTATAAATCCAATCTTCTCCATTTTCCGGATCTTTCACAGCAGCATCTATTTTGTATCGGTAATTATCTGCGGATACATAAATATTTTCACCTCCAAGCTTCATTCCCAAGGAAGCATTTCTTTTATCGTTATACAGATAAATAATACCTGA
>DKLE01000254.1 GCA_002455605.1 Firmicutes bacterium UBA6648 | reverse complement strand
CATGTATTGTAATCCTACAGTTTTTTTATTATTGAAAACTAGTATTTATAGATTTTCAGTACATGCTATAGTATAATTGAAATAGTAATAATTTTTAAGACAATGAGCTAAAGACGACTGACATAAATGAAAAATAAATTAGAATGGAGCTCAAAATGAAGCTTGATGAAATCTTAAATAAAATAGGAGAAAATAAGAAAAAAATACAGAATTTTAGGCCATTAAAACCTGCTGAAATTGAAGAATTAGATAATTATTTTAAGATTGGGACTACTTATAGCAGTAATGCCTTGGAATGCCTTGGAAGGTAATACACTGACTTTAAGTGAAACCAAAATTCTTCTTGAAGATGGGCTGACTGTAGCAGGAAAACCTATGAAAGATTGTTATGAAGCGATAGGATATGGGGAAGCTTATGATAAAGCTTGCCAGAAGCGGGACGCTTCAAATTACAGAGACTGTAATAAAGAAACTTCATTTTTTATTTTACAATAGACTAGAGAGTACGGAAGCAGCGTTCGAATGCGACTTATTTGATTATGTTTTGTGCTTTTAGCAAAGCGAAAGGAATGGATATAAAGATGAAAAAAAAATGGATTTTATTAGTGATAATTATTATTTGTTTTATTTTTATATTTTTTAGTTTTAATTATGGAAATATTAAAAGGGGTATAAATAAAGAAAATCTAAATCTACATGCAAGTAAAGAAGAATATATGCCAGCCTTAGAATTATTATATGAAGGCAAAATGAATGATATTGAATTTGGAATCGGAACTAAATATGATAAAATTATAACTCAATGGGGGGAGCCTGAAGAATATACTGATTCTTTCATGGGCGGAGTATTATTAAAATATGGCGATACCTATTTTTTTGTAAATGATAACCATGTAACAGGAATTTATTATACTGGTAGCAATGAAATATATGGGGTTCAAATTGGTATGGACCTAGAACAAGTGGTCGAAATATTAGGGAGTCCAAATGCTTTATACGATTCACCGTATAGTGAGCTATATCCTAATGAGCCTTTAATTCTTGAATATAAAGCCGACAAATATATAGTTAATTTTGAGATTAATACTGAAAATAAAAAAGTTAATTCTATTTGTATCTTGCAAGATTTAGCACAATAGTTTTAGAGCCTAAAAGAGGCTGCCGTACTAAAAAGTGCGGCGGCCTCTTTTTCATATAGTAATTATTAGTATATAAAATATTAGTTGCTGAAGGCTTTACTGTACGATGAATAATCATCAACTATTTCACTGTTTAAAAAGCCGAAATGGGTACCTTGAACTTCATATTGTGCAGGAAATTGATTAGGAGGTGTTGTAAATTGAACTGAAACCGATGATGCATTGTCAGCATTATTGGAAGTCATTCCTAATCTTATACCATTCATGTATGTCGTAATACTACAGTAAACGTTATCAACTTTTTTACTTGTAGTTGTCTTTCCTGAGCTTATTACACTATATGTTAATCCCGAAGTTGATTTTTTCAGAGAACAACTTCCAGAAACAGTATAACTAGCTCTACTTAATTGCTCTATTGAATTTGCTTGTATTTCATTTAAATTAATATCAATTATTGTAGTTTCACCATTTTCATGTAAGAAACCAACTTTTGCAGTTTGCAAATTGTTATTAATTAAAAAGAGTGGTTTAAAGTCCCCATCTTTATGATATTTTTCTTCTATTTGTCCAATATAATATAATCTTATGAATTTTTTACCTACTTCCTGTGGAATATTTGGAAACATTCCGTTTGAAACCGCAGGCAGATCTGAAATATCAAACTTAAGCCAGTCTTCTGATTTAATTTCATTTTCTTCAATAATTGTATTATGCGCATCCTCCGTAATTTTTTCTACTTGCATGGTTAAAGGCTCTTGCGTATCCGTGGCATGAGCTGTAATTGTTGGAAAAAATAACACCATTAGTGCTAACATAGTAACCCCTAAAAATTTAGTTTTCATTTTAATCTCCTCCCCTTTAAAATAATTTTAGCTTTTGTTACTGCCTATTTATACTCTTTTCTATATAATTATAAATACATGCTAACATAGCTATTAGTCTTATTATGTCGAAATATGCAGATGAATATATTTTTTTAATTGTATTTATAATCTTGACTATGAATAATGCTGTAATAGGCAAGATTGTAAATAAATAAATTCTTTCAAAAGGTGTTGTAATTGAAATGCCGTAAATGTTGATTTTAAAACTGTTGAATAATAGAGACAAAATAATAAGAACTTTGAGCATGGAGTCTGTATATCAAACTATAATTTCTCCATTTCTTACTTGTCATTGTAATCTCGCAATCAAACTTTGTCTATCTCTCCATGGAATATATAGACTTCACATGTGCATATTGATTAAGTAAACATGATATAGTAATATTATAAATAAAAATAAAATTCCTAGTGGTAGTTATTATATGCTTATATGGAAGTGAAAACATGATATATCCATTTTGAGAAAAAGCGGTAATGTTACTAAAATTCACTTGATTTGAAAAGAGGCTAGGCAGTGGACTGCTTATGTACAAGCAGGGTTAATACATTTGATAAATAAATGCTTGGGGCAGATAGGTGGGATTGTTCTCAGGCATTTTGTATAGGAATGCCTTTTTATATTTCTGCTAAAGCAGTTTAAAGTGTTTTTGAATAGTATGAGGTGAAGTACGTGAAAGAGACATATTTGCAAAATTATCTTATTGAAAACTATATACTTATTGCAATGGTAGTGGGTACATATTTTGTTGTTTCCATGAAATCGGCAATAGATATATTCATAAAAAAACGAATGGTTATAAATATGACACTGCTTTTGATTCTGTCTATAGCGGAGTTCTATATGAATTATCTTAAGGAGCAAGCTATGGTGGGATTGCTACTCATCATAACAGGTATAACTTATTACTCTCTAAAACCTTTGGTTATGGCTACAGTCATAAATATGGTTAAGTCAAAAAATAAATTAATTTATGTTCCCGCCATAGTGAATTTCCTTTTTTGCTGCAGTGCATTTTTAAAAAATAATGCATTCTATTTTGGACCTGATGGGAGTCTTGAGCTTGGACTTGTGGGATATACCTTTATTGTTACGGACTGGGTATATTGGATTATATTCCTTTTTATATTAAATATGGAGTTTTACAGAAAAAAAGATATAAATTCTCTTGGAGCATTTTTCTGCATAGCCTGCCTCATGACTGCAAATATTATGGAATCAATAGGGGTACGAGCAGGGATCTTGACCGAAACCTATGCCGTAGCCTTTTTGTTTTATTACCTTGTAATACATGTATATATATCACAGCAGGTAAATGAGGAAAAGGAAATAAAGCTGAGGGAGCAAAGAGTATCCTTGATGCTTTCACAGATACAGCCTCACTTCTTATATAATACATTGAATACTATTACTGCTCTTTGCCGGGCAAATCCCAAGCTTGCAGAGGAAACTACTATAAAATTTTCCAGATATCTTAGGGAAAATATGTATAGCATGGGCGAAAATGACACACATCCTTTTTCTCAGGAGCTGGAGCATACAAATATTTATCTTGATATAGAAAAATTGAGATTTGGGGATCGGGTAACGGTAGAATATGATATAAAATCAGATGATTTTAATATGCCAATCCTGACGTTGCAGCCAATTGTAGAAAATGCAGTCAAGCACGGAATATGCAAAAAGCTTGAAGGAGGAACAATAAAGATTTCTACAGAAAAGAAGGGGAGGGATCACATCATAACAATTGCAGATAATGGAATAGGCTTTGAAATAGACAAGGCATTAAATGACGGAAAGCCTCATGTTGGCATACAGAATGTAAATGAACGGCTAAAAAGTACGGTTAAGGCAGAAATGGAAATTACAAGTCTCATAGGAATTGGAACAACTGTAAAAATTATTATTCCGGGAGAAAGAAAAAATGCAAGAATGGAGAGTGGTGAACGACGTGAAATACTTAGTATTGGACGATGAGATAATTGCGGCAGAGTATCTTGCAGCATTAATATGTGAAGCTGATGAAAAAGCTGAAGTTGTAACGACAAATAATCCTGTTCAGTCACTGGAGCTTGCCAAGCAGCAGCAGTTTCATGTGTGCTTTATTGATATACAAATGCCGGGATTAAATGGCATAGAGTTTGCCAACAAGCTTAAGCAATTTTACCCTAAGACCAACTTCATATTTGTGACTGGTTATTCGGATCATATGGGAGCGGCATTTAGACTGGATGCCAGTGACTATATTATGAAGCCTGCAAATGTGAAGCAGATACGTCATGCACTGGACAATCTTAGATATTCATCTCAGGAGAATCCAGGGGGGAAAGAAGAACAAAAAAGAGTACAAATAACTTGCTTTGGAAATTTTGAGATACTGATAGATGGAAAACCTGTAAAATTTAAATTTGACAAGACAAAGGAGCTTCTGGCATATATTGTTCACAGAAAAGGCGCAAGATGTACTTCAAAGGAAGTAATTGCAACTCTATGGGAGGAAGATGGTCATGATTCGTACTACAGGATGCTGAAAAAAGACTTGCAGGATGCGTTGAACCAGCTTGGATGTGGAAAAATAATATATAGTGCAAGAGGACAGATAGGGCTGTCAAGCTTAGAATGTATTCAGTGTGACTACTTTAAATGGGTAGAAAACAGCGTAGAGGGCAGAAAGTTTTATCATGGCGAATATATGGCTCAGTATTCTTGGGCTGAAGAGGTTAATGCTCTTATCGAAAGGGAANNAAAAATATCAAAAATAAATATTTTGAAAAATGTAAGAAAAATTACGAATATTCATATTTATTGACACTTCCTTGACGGAGAGAAGATTATGATGGAATTGTAATTTTATTAATCATCATATTTTTGGAGGTATTTTTATGAGTGAAAAAAACAAAACAGTCAGATTGCCTAACAAAGTGGAAGCTCTTATTCCAATTGTTTTTCTTCTGACAGTAATGATTACAAATTATGCACTTGGCTGGGGACAGGATCCTCACATTCCTGTAACTCTTGCATGTGCAGTTGCCATGATTATTGGAAAACTGTGCGGCTACAACTACAAGGAAATGCTTGCTGCAGGTCTTGAAGCTGTTAATCAGTCCCTTGAAGCAATAATTATCATTCTTCTTGTGGGATGCCTGATTGGTTCATTTACTGCATGTGGAACTATTCCAGCTGTAGTTTATTATGGACTGAAGCTGTTTACACCAGCTATATTCCTTCCATTTACAACAATTCTTTGTGCAGCTGTAGGTATTGCACTTGGATCAGCATGGACAGTATCAGCAACTCTTGGTATTGCATTTATGGCTATAGGTACAACAATGGGACTAAATCCGGCACTTATTGCAGGGGCTGTTCTTTCAGGCGCATGTTGTGGCGATAAATTCTCACCACTTTCAGACTCAACAAATCTGGCTGCTGGTTCTGCACAGACTGGACTTTTTGATCATGTAGGAGCTATGGTAACTACAACTTTTCCAAGTTTAGTTATTTCAATATGCTTATTTGCATTTTTCTCGCTTTCAAAGGTTCAGAACTATGACCCTACTCTTGCAAATGAGTTGTCAGCTGCAATCATTGACCACTATACATATATGAGTCCAATTCTTCTTATTCCTATTTTATTGATTATAGTAGTAGCGGTAATAAAGATGCCAGCTATCCCTTCAGTTGTACTTCTTGCTTTGGTTGGATGTGTATTTGCTTTAATTTTCCAGGGTGCAGGAATCTCTGACTCCATCACAATGTTACACTATGGATATGAAGCTGAATCAGAAAATGCACTGTTTATGAAGCTTGTAAACAGGGGTGGTATGGATAGTATGCTTTGGACCAACAACCTTGTAATAGTTGCGGTTGCTTTTGGTGGTATACTTCAGAGGATTGGTTCAGTAGAATCACTTCTTGGCGGACTGATCAAGAAGGTTAAGACTCCATTCCAGTTAATTGTTGTTACCATTTTGACTTCAATGTTCTGTATCACAACTATGTGTGACCAGTATTTAGGATTAATCATTCCTTCATCAATGTATAAGAAAAACTTTGATGAAATGGGTCTTGGTAGAGACATGTTGTCAAGATCACTTGAAGACGGTGGTACTTTATGGTCACCACTTATCCCTTGGTCATCTTGCGGTGCGTACCACGCAGCAGTGCTTGGAGTCCCGACACTGTCATACTTGCCATATTGCTTCATGAATATAATCAACCCTATTTATGCTATCGTTACAGCAAGCTGGGGTGGAAATATTTTATATGCTGATGGATCAAGAACTAATGTGTTTGGTAAGCTAAAAAAGGGTCATGGACCTGCTGCTGCACCTGAAGAAGCACATGAAAAGGCTATGAAGGCTCTTGCAGAAAGAAGAACTGCTGGAATATATAAGAGCCTATAGAAACAAATTCAGGGCAAATATTTATATTTAAAATATATATTTACATTTGATTTTTAGAGAGGAGATACTATGGAATATTACGGAATCATGCCAGAACGAAAACTGTGGGTAAAGGTGGCAGTTGTCATCTTTGGAGCTTACGCTGTTTATAACGCAGCTGTAAGTCATAACTGGTTTTACCTGCCATTTGGAATTATCATGATTCTTGCTACTTTTTCTGACAGAAAACATGTGATTTCACAAGAAGGAGTGGATATTCTGTACACTGTCTGTGGAGTCCAGTTTCATAATATGTGGCACTGGACCGAAATAAACACAATTCATACAGATTCAATCAAATCCAGACCAAATGTGGAACTGCATATTGGTAAGGATGTGGTATCTAGAAGGTTTATTTTATCAGTGGATGATGCCGGCGAAGCAATAGATCTTGCAGGCAGAATGAATTCAAAGATTTATATGGCAGAAGTGAATCACAAATAGTAAATAATCACTAGGCAACATTGGACTTGTCAACATTTTTTAGACACAAAGTTAAGTTGATTTTATGGATTTTCTGTCTCAAATTGTACAGGGGAAATATAGCCCAATGCAGAATGCATGCGTTTTGTATTATAGTATAATTCAATATATTTAAAAATTTTCATTTGAGCTTGTTCTGGTGTTTCAAATCTGGCACCCAGAATGAGCTCTCTTTTTAGGGTACGATAGAAATTGTAATCAACTTTATTGAAAATATTATAATATGAAGAAGACTGTTTTATGACATATTTCTTGAAAAAATTCTATAAAATGCAATAATAATCTATTAGAGCAGGAAATATATAGGGATTCAGAACAGGCGAAACTATTTAATGAGTCACTATATAGGGAATATTTTTGGAGAGGGTGAAATAGCATAAAAGATTAGAATCAAATAGCTATTGAATAACTGAATCTGCTTGTAAAAGGCTTGTAAAGGTTAAAAGAATTATATATTATAGAAGTTAAAGAGAAATTGTATAATCAAAAGGTATAAATTATCAATGTATAAGCTGGTATATGAATGATAGTATCGAGATGGAGTAAGGAGGGAAGATATTGAAAAAGAGCGAGTTTAAGCAAGCATTATTAGATTTATATTCAGAGAATATAGAGGGGCTGAATTTTCAAGAAAAAATGAGATACATTGAGGCTGTGGGTATTGAATATTATGCTTCTAAGGATAATGAAAAATTTCGAGACTGTTCTCAAAAGGGTAAGCCATGGACAGATGAAGAACTTCAAATTATTTTACAAGATGCACCCACAAAAGCGAATTGCTTAAAATATGCATTATTGTTTAAAAGAGGATACGGAAGTATTGAGCAGATTTACCGTTGGGCGGCAACAAGCGATGAAGATGTTGAACGAAAAAGACCTGATGATTCATTCGTTAAACAAATAAAAAAAGTATCAAAAGAAATTAAATTGCGCCTTTAAAAAGTGTGCATTATCAACTTGGGAACATTTCCACTGAAAAAGAGAGTGTCCCAAAGTTTGTGTAAACCTTCTGGTTGGTGTAGAATAACATCAACCAGGAGGTTTTTAAAATGGGAAGAAGAAATGAAAGTCCTGAAAAGAAAAGAAGACGGGAATTAATCAGAGAACTACTGAAAGGTTCTCCCCTCAAAGACGGCGAGGATGTTAATGCCCTCATGAGGGAGATGATGGCCGAAGTCCTTGAGGGCAGTCTTGATGGTGAGTTGGAGGATGAGCTAGGATATACCCGCTATGACTACCGCAACAAGGAAACTGATAACAGTCGCAACGGCTTCAGCCAGAAAACAGTCCGCACCAGCTATGGAGATATGGATATTGATGTTCCAAGGGATCGGAAGGGCGAATTTGAGCCTAAAATCATAGCAAAGCATCAGAACACACTCAGCCAGGACGTGGAAGCGAAAATTATCTCCATGTATGCAAAAGGAATGAGTACCGCCGATATCGAAGAACATATCACCGATCTTTACGGTATCGAAATCAGTGACAGCACCATAAGCAGAATTACAGATAAAATTTTGCCTGTTGTAAAGGAGTGGCAGCAGAGACCCCTGTGTGAGGTTTATTCAGTAGTTTTCCTTGATGCAATTCATTTTCATGTAAGAAGTGAAGGCCGTATTGTCAAGAAAGCTGTATATGTCGCCATAGGAATTGATATGGACGGTTTCCGGGATGTCCTTGGTATGTGGATTGGAGAAAATGAAAGTGCCAAGTTCTGGCTGTCTGTGTTGAACGATATTAAAAACAGAGGAATAAATGATATTCTGATTGTCTGCGTTGATGGATTGACCGGATTTCCTAATGCCATTGAGGCAGTATTTCCAAAGGCTGAAATCCAGCACTGCATCATACATCAGATTCGTAATACCACAAAGTTTGTCTCTTACAAGGATATCAAGGAATTGATGGCGGATCTGAAAAAAGTCTATACTGCCCCAAACGAGGAAACTGCCCTTTACGAGCTTGATGCCTTCGAGGAAAAGTGGCATAAATATCCTAAAATTGCAGCATCCTGGAAGGAGGATTGGCCTACACTTTCAACCTACTTCAAATATCCTCAGGAGGTTAGAACTCTAATCTATACCACGAACCAGATTGAAAACTTCAACCGCCAGATGCGAAAGGTCACAAAAAGCAAGCCGGTTTTCCCAACAGATGACAGCCTCATGAAGATTCTTTATCTGGCCATGATGGATGTAACCAAGAAGTGGACTCAGAGTCGTAGAGGATGGGGAATGATTCATTCCCAACTGGAAATCTACTTTGCAGACAGGCTGAACTAATAGAGACCAAATCAAAAAACGGGGGCAAATGACGGTCCCCATATTGACTTGCCCAAAAGCTTATGTATACTAATGAATAAGGGTTAAGAGCCCCATAGTGCCCCTAACCCTTTCGTTATTTTTCAATATTCTACATCAATTTTTAGAGTTTACACAAAACTTGGGATTCTCCCTGTAAGGGTCATTTTTTATGGGTAAGGGCTATGTTTTGATGCTTATATTATCTTTTTTCTAAAACCGAATTCAACCCATTACTAATTAACATGCTGAGAGCTTTGGATAATTGCTCCAGAGAAATATTTCGATCCGAGCTAAGCCACTCTTTATAAGCGGATACGATTCCCGATGAAATAAAGTCAATGATAAAAGGAAGAAGTTCCTGATCGGTTTTTGTGGATTCCGTGATCAGCTCCAAAAGTTTCTCCTTAAAAACTTCTTGTATCTTGTTTAAAAGACTATTGTAATTTTTAGATTGAACCAATAAACTGTAGAATTCAAAATCCTTATTAATTTCAGCAGTCAGTTCGTGAAAAAGAGGATAGGGATTATACATACTTCTCATGATATCCGCATTATCCAGGATATGAAATAATTTTTCAATTAAATCATTTTCCATTTCATCCAGAATATCATATAAATCCTTGTAATGGGCATAAAAGGTTTTTCGATTAATATCAGCTTCCTCTGCAATTTCAGTTATAGTGATAGCAGAGATCTCTTTTTTACACATTAATTTTATTAATGATGTTTTTATTGCCTTTCTTGTTTTTTTGCAGCGCTTGTCAAGAGCAGCTTCATTTATCAATCCATTCATTATTCCACCTCTAAATAAACATAAACAACGGGTTTTGTGGTGTAAGCAACAATATCTATCCGTTTTATCCATTGCATTTAAGCTACAACAGTATAATAATATACAAGTGAGGTAAAAACAACAGCTTTTACATAAAATATATATAATAATTCAACGAAGACATCCAATAAAGTTAAACAAAATGGAGGAGTAAGAACATAATGATTTTCAGATACATATTTTGGTTATTTTTCTACAGTGTAATCGGTTGGGTATATGAGACTATCCTATGCTCTGTGAATGAAAAACGATGGGTAAACAGGGGGTTTTTAAATGGACCGTATTGCCCCGTGTACGGATTTGGTGCCATTTTAGATTTATTGGTGCTGAACGATGTGAAAGGAATTTTTATGTTGTTTCTTCTAGGTGCAGTTTTAACTTGTACGCTGGAATACTTCACATCTTGGGTGATGGAGGAACTGTTTCAAACCAGATGGTGGGATTACTCAGAACGCAAATTTAATTTCAACGGAAGGATTTGTTTAGCCGGTGCAATAGTTTTTGGGATTTTCACAGTGCTGCTTATTCGGATACTCCATCCGGAAGTAAGTGGATTGACTAATTATGCTCCCCATTCTTTTTTAGTGACCTTTGCTTTAATAATGATACCGATTTTTATAATAGATTGCAGTGTTACCATTATAAACGTTCTAGGTTTTAATAAGAAGTTAAAAATTGTTTCCATTAAGCTTCAGTTGAACGAAATAAAAAATCAGTTAAGCCAGTTAGTTGAGATCAAAATGCTGATGAGAAGATTAAATGTACAGGAAAGGCGGCTTTTAAGGGCTTTTCCGAGAGTAAGGTCCATTCTTTATAATGATACTCTTCAATTAATAAAGGAGGCTTTCCAAAATGTCATATGGAAAAAAAGAAAACAATGATTATAATAAGGTGATAAGGATTAAGAAGGCTTTTATTGAGTGAGCGGTAATGCTATATAATATACAAAAAGTGCTATTATCGCCACAAGCAATCTGGATTTGTGGCAAATTTGCCACATAAAAAGAAAAGAGCTTATTTATATAATCAAACACAGATAATTGATAGAGGTTAGAATTTAAGCGTTTACGAAAATCCTGTTTACCGCATACTCTTGTTGGCATAGATGTTGCTTTATATTTTGTTGATTCAAGGGTTTATAAATTATCAGGCAATAATGTTGTGTAATGAAAGGATGAATGAGATGAAAAACAGTAGTTATTCAGGTTTTTATAAGTTATCCCCGGAAGAAAGATTAGCTGAAGCTGCAGAGTTCTGTGGCTTGAGTGAAGAAGACAAAGCAGTAATAAGCAGCGGAAATTCGCTGGATATGGATAAGGCGGATCATATGATTGAAAATGTAATCGGCAGATTTACCTTACCTATGGCAGTAGGCTTGAATTTTACCATTAACGGAAAGGATTACCTGATTCCAATGGTGAGCGAGGAACCTTCTGTGGTGGCTGCTGCCAGCAACGCGGCTAAAATGGCCAGAGAAAATGGCGGATTCTATACGAGCAATACCGGAGCAATTATGATTGCGCAAATTCAACTCATTGATATTCCTGATCCTAATTTTGCAAAAATTAAGATCTATGAAAATAAGAGTAAGATTATTGAAATATGTAATGAAAAAGATCCAACCTTAGTTAAGTTTGGCGGAGGAATGGAAGATCTGGAAGTCAGAGTCATTGATACATTACAAGGAAAAATGGTTATTGTTCATTTGAAAGTTAATACATTAGATGCTATGGGTGCCAATGCTGTCAACACTATGGCCGAAGCAGTAGCTCCGTTCTTAGAAGAAATAACAGGGGGTAAAGCCTATCTGAGAATTCTTTCTAATTTGGCTGTTCATCGTCTTGCTCGTGCAAGAACAGTTATTAAGAAAGAAACTTTAGGCGGAGAAGAGATCGTTGACAAAATTGTAACCGCATATGCTTTTGCTGCGGCAGATCCTTTCAGAGCTGCCACGCACAATAAAGGAATTATGAATGGAATTATTCCAGTGGTTCTAGCAACCGGTAATGATACGCGAGCCATCGAATCGGGAGCCCATGCGTATGCTTCCATTAGCGGAAAATATACCTCTTTAACAACCTGGGAAAAAAATGCGGACGGAGATTTGGTAGGAACAATTGAACTTCCCATGGCAGTGGGATTGGTTGGAGGAGCTACTAAAATTCATCCTACTGCGCAGGTTGCTGTTAAAATGTTGGGGGTTAAAAGTGCAACGGAATTAGGCGAAATCATCGCAGCAGTTGGCTTAGCTCAAAATATGGCGGCGATTAAAGCACTTGCTACAGAAGGGATTCAAAGAGGACATATGTCTCTGCACGCAAGAAATTTGGCTACTGTAGCTGGGGCAAAAGGTGAGGTTATGGAAGAAATCGTTAAAAAGATGGTATCAGAGAAAAATGTTCGTTTGGAATATGCGCAGGAACTGCTTAAAGAATATGAAAATAGGAAATAGGGTGACAGAAATATGACATTAAAACTACCTGAAAAAATAGAAATTATTGATGTGACCATGCGAGATGGGCTGCAGAATGAAGAAATCTTTGTCCCGTTGGACGGCAAGCTGTATATTGCCAATAAATTAATTGCAGCAGGAGTTAAGAAAATTGAAGTGGGCTCTTTAAGTCATGTTAAATATGTCCCACAATTTAAAGATATTGATGAGCTGCTTTTGCAGCTGCCCAGACGGGAGGATGTGGAATATACCATATTAGCTCTAAATGCCAAAGCGGTGGAACGAGCTGTGAAATTGGTTGAGCAGGGTGCCAAGATTGATCGTGTTTTAACAGGACAAATTGCAACAAGTGAAGCTTATGCGAGAAAAAATATGAATCGAACTCATGAAGAATTGTTTGCTGATGCTGAAATTAATGTGAAGCGTTTGCACGACGCAGGAATTAAAAAAGTTGTTGCTAATATCGGTACGATTTTCGGCTGCCCCATTCAGGGAGATGTGCCTATAGAAAGAGCTTACGAGTTTGTGGATCGATGTCTGGAGCTTGGTTTTGATGAAATCGAACATTCTGATCCGGATGGTAAGGCTACACCGAAAGATATTACTGAATATTTTCAAGTGATCATGAGCAGGCATCCGGATGCTTCAAGACACTCTTTTCATATTCATGACATTCGGGGAACCGGTATTGCGGGATACTATGCTGCCATGCAATGCGGGATTACAACTTTCGATGTGACGATTGGTGGCATTGGCGGTCAAGTTGCAAATTTTGTTGATGGGGTTCCGGTAAAGGGTATTGGTGAATACTATTTTGATTCCAGAAGAACCGGCCTGGTTTCAACAGAGGACTTTGTTACAATGGCCAATGATATGGGAATTGTAACAGGAATCGATGAGAAAATACTGTATGGACTGGGAATGGATCTGGAAAAAATGCTGGGAAGGAAATTGAGTTCTTTCACAAGTTCGCTTAGATCCACAAGCGGCTTATAATTTTATAAAAGCAGCACTTCACACTTGAAATGTGGGGTGCTGTTTTCTTAAATGAAAAAATGTGGCATAATATTAATATCACAAGTTGTTTTTTGTTTTGAAAATGAGGGATAATATGCAATTAAAAGATATAATGAAGCCATGGAATGGTGAGCAGATTAAAGCAGAAGGTTTAGATGAATCCGCAGACTTGTTTTCGCTGTCTTTAAATCCGAAAGAATTAAAAAAAGAAAGAATTGATATTATAAATGAGCAAGGATATAAAACCGGTGAAATAAAAAAGGTCATTTTTGAGTATTTTCATGGAATTAATACGGTTGAGCTGTTAAGCAGCACGTTAGATGTTTTAGAATCCGGCATTGTAGCTATTGATATAAATGCAAGAATCTTTTTTTTGAATGAGATGTATTCCAAAATTTTAGGTGTTCCCATCGGAAAAATAATCGGAAGGGATATGAGAAAAATCGAACCGGATGCAGATATTTTGAAGGCGTTAGACAGCCGAAAGCCCATGATTTTAGAAAAGAAATATATCAAAACCATCGATAAATACGTATCCGGGCATATTTATCCAATCATTATTCAAAATGAATTCAAAGGGGTTGTTTCCATTTTCGGAGATGCCACAGAGCTGGTAAAACTCAGCAGAGAAGTGGAAAGAGCAAATCAAATCGTAGTGGACTTAAGAAATCAATTGGATTTAAACAATCAGATCAATCATCAGAACATCATCGGCAAAAACCCGGAATATCTGAATATGCTGTATCAGGCTTCTATTGTTGCGAAAACGGATGCACCGGTGATGATTAGAGGTGAAAACGGTGTGGGAAAGGAAGTTATTGCAAAATTCATTCACAGAAACAGCAATCGTTCAGATAAGCCTTTGATTACTGTAAACTGCGCCGCAATACCGGAAAACTTAATTGAAAGTGAGCTGTTTGGATATGAAGAAGGTGCCTTTACGGGGGCGAAGCACGGCGGACGAATAGGCAAATTTGAAATGGCCAATGGGGGAACCTTGTTCCTGGATGAAATAGGAGACATGCCCATCACCATGCAGACAAAGCTTCTCCGTGCGTTACAGGAAAAAGAAATTGAGAAGATTGGGAGACAAAAGAGTGTACCGGTGGATGTACGGATTATAACCGCTACCAATCAGCCGTTAGAGGCTATGATGGAGGAAAAGACCTTCAGGAAAGATTTGTATTATAGAATTAACATAGTTGTTTTAAACATAATACCTCTGCGTGACAGAAAAGAGGATCTAGGATTACTGGCTGATTTCTTCCTGAAAAAATATAATGAACAATATCATAAAGAAGTGGTGTTTACCACTGAAGTACTGGAGTCATTCCTTTCTTATTCTTGGCCGGGAAACGTCAGAGAACTGCAAAATTGTATAGAATATGGCGTGATCATGTGTCAAAATAACTTATTTGATAAGACGCTGTTAAATTTGAAAAACAGAGCTGAGGGTGAAACGCTGCCCAGAGAAGCAGCACCTGAAAAAAATACAATCAGCTTTGACGGATATACGCTGAGACAAGCAGCGGATATGGCAGAAAAAATAGCTATACAGGATGCACTGAAAAAGAGCAATTATAATAAAACAAAAGCAATGGAGCTATTGGATGTCAGCAGGAGGACTTTTTACAGGAAAATACGGGAATTAAATTTGAAGCTTTGATAAAAATCCTATGTAAAATAGGATTTTTGCTTTTGAAGATTTATAATCAACCGATAGAGTTATCATTGTTTAGAAAATATCCAACACATAGTGTCATAAAGTATACAACAGTGACGAAAATGAAATATAAATTCAGTAAAAAGGAAGCAAAAGTGCTATAAAGGATACAAAGGAGCGGCCTTCGATGAAGCAAAAAGCAGGAACCCCATATTTTAAGGGGTTTTGCCAATTGGCATGAAAGTTGCTTTTCATATATACAGAAAACCCTTGAATTTATTTTCTGTAAGAAAGGAGACGAGCAATGAAGAACTATCAAAATCAAGATATGGACAAGGAAGGTAAACCAAAATATGCTGAACTATGGGGAGACAGAGTAGTTTTGAAAGAACTTCTGATAGCATCGGTAATAGGAATCATTTTAACTATGGCCTTTTATTTCAATGCTTCCAGATATTTTTTATCTCAGGAAGGTATCGAGCCGGGATTGGCAAAAGGATATTCTCTGATGATTGGAATAGGAGGATGTCTGTTAGGCGGAATCATTTCCTCTAAATTATTTAAACCGAAGCGAGAGGTTGTGGAAAGCGGAGAAGAACTCGATGTACTGGGTGCCATCGAAGCGGCAGGAAGTACATTGGAAGATGAAATAAAAGCCATGGGGAATACAAATAAGCAAAGTATAGAAGAGATGAAGGCACTGGGATTAGATGCACTTCTTGAATTAGATAAAATGAAGGAGGAAAATTAAATGACTTTAATTCTTCAGTGTGTAGGATTGGCCGTATTAGGCGGAATTATATTTTCAATTATTGGTATTATTCCCGGAACGGATGAAACAGCTACTATGGCGCCGCTTACCCTTATAATCGTTTTGTTAGGGTTCCCTCCGGAAGCTGTTTTCTGCTGGTTTATAGCAATTGCCGTCTCCATGCACATTACTCACATTGTTCCAACGGCAATGGCGGCATTGCCGGGAAGTACAATGTCAGTTCCTATGGTAAATAACTGCATTGTTTCCAAAAAGCTGGGAGTTCCCCATGTGGCTTTGAAAAAGATGGCTACTTGTTCGTTAATGGGTGGTATCATTGCTCTTCCGATTTCCATTTTGTTTGCTACTATACTATCACCCTTCGGAACAATGATTCAGCCTTATATCGGTCTGATTTTTACAATAGCGGCATTACTGTTAGCTTATATGTCCTCTGCAAAATTTGGTGCGATGCTGGCATTACTGCCTTTTGCATTTTTAATTCAAGGGGCGCAGTATATTGCAAATGCTTCTTTAGGCAGTTCTCTTTTTGTTTCCATATTTATGGGCATTACCATAGGACCGATGATTGCAGAAATATTCAATGTATTCATACCGAGTATTAAAGAAAAGCAGCTGAGATCGGAGAAAAGTAAAGTTTGGCTTGCCGCAGACATGGAAAATGATAAAGGAAAATTTCCCAATCCTTTTAAAATTGTTACCAAAGAACAAGCTGGCAGAGCAGCATGCGGAGCTGCAATAAGTGCCTGTACCTTTACTTTTTCACCGGTAGGAATGACTGTTATGCTGGGGGAATTGCTGGGCAGTAAGAAAAAGGGACTGTATGACAGCACCATGACGTCTTTATGTGTAAAAAGTGCTGTGTCAAACGCCACATACATAGGGGAACTATTGATTCCGCTGGTGGCTTTTGGTCTGCCTTTGAGCCCGGTTGCACTGGGTCCGGCAGCTCCTCTGTTCAATGCACCTCCGAGATTTTCCTCGGATCCTATAAATAATATCCACTCATTACTGAACATACCTGACTTTTTAATATTTGGTTTCTTGGGTATTGTGTGCGGTGCTTCAATTGCGTATATATTATCGGTAAAATACGCTCGCAAATGGACAGAAGTAATTTTTAGGGGGATCAGTCATGAAGCATTGATCGGATCTTTTTTAGGACTAATTTGTATGCTTGCTTTTTACGAGGCGGGTATTCTGGGAATTTGCATTGCCATTACAGTTGGTTTGTTTGGCGGAATTATGCATAATATTTTTGGTGTGCACACCGGAATACAGTTTATGGCTTATTATGCCTCGGCGTGGATTGTTGGCTTAGTTATATAGGAATAGCCTTATCTTGTTGGAAACCATGGAAAGAGAACCTTTTTCTGTGGTTTCTTTTGCCGCTTTAGAAGATTGTATGGAAATACTTATCCGGTTAATATAGATGGAATGTCGAATATTGTAGAAGATTGCTTGACAATATTTAGATAATAGTGTTAATATTAAGAAACAATTTAATAAACCTTTATGTTCTGCAGATTGAAAGTCTAGTACGTTAAAGTAGACCAAAGGGACTGACAATTGTGCGGCTAAGAGGGAAGCAGGTTAAAGTCCTGCGCGGTACCGCCGCTGTATACGTGTAGTTTCTCTTATTTGCCACTGGGAATTTTCCGGGAAGGCGGGAAGAAATGATGATACGTGAGCCAGAAGACCTGCATAGAGTGTTAACAACAAACCGCGGATTATCGGTTGTGTGTAGAATTTCTTGAATTTTTGCTGTGTTTATTTAATTTGTTATTTACAGAAAAACGGACTGTAGTATTTTACTGCAGTTTTTTTGTTGTACGAATTATATCCTCTTTGTGATTTTTGATGGGGCAGACGGAAAGTATAGGAAGAGTATAAGATATTTGACAAACCAAATTAAATGGTTTATATTATATAATAAATTGTAAACAATTTAATTTTATAAAATATAAAAAGGAGGCAAGTAAAAAAATGAGTATTTATAATTTTAATGTAACAAATGCAGAAGGAAAACGTGTAGATCTGTCAGAATATAAGGGAAAGGTTTTGCTGATTATTAATTCGGCCACAGAATGCGGTTTTACTCCACAGTATGCTCTGCTGCAGGAGCTGTATGAAAAATATAAAGAGCAGGGGATGAAGATTCTGGATTTTCCATGCAATCAGTTTGGCAATCAGGCACCGGGAAGCAATGAAGAGATCGCCAGCTTCTGCAGCGCGAGATTTGGGGTTACTTTTCCTCATTTTGCAAAAATTGATGTGAAGGGAGAACATGCGGAGCCACTGTTTCAGTATTTAATAAAGGAGAAAGGATTTCAAGGGTTCGATCCCGCTCATAAAATAACTGCTTTACTGGAAGAAATGTTAGCAAAAGAAAATCGCGATTATAAGAATGAGCCAGATATTAAATGGAATTTTACTAAATTTCTTATTGACAGAGAGGGAAATGTCATCTCAAGATTTGAACCAACGGAAGACATGAGCATTGTAGAAGGGAGAATAAAGGAACTTTTATAATCATTACCTCTGGAAATATCATAAAGCAGATAATATTAAAATAAATTGAAGATTGAGATATAAAATGGTAAATTTAATTGTATGCAACATAATAATGATTATCAGAAGGAGTAGACATGAAAATGAAAGATAAGTACGACGTTTTAAAATTGGAGAATCAATTATGTTTTCCTCTTTATGTATGTGCAAAAGAGGTAATAAGAAAGTACAAACCATTTTTAGATAAAATTGATCTGACCTATACTCAATATATTCTTATGATGGTAATGTGGGAGAAAAAAGAACTGAATGTAAAGGAGCTTGGCGAATATCTTTATCTCGACTCAGGAACCCTGACGCCGGTATTAAAAAAACTGGAAGCCAAAGGCTATATTACACGAATGCGTTCCAAAGAGGATGAGAGAAACTTGAGGGTAACTTTAACAGAGCAGGGAGAGAAGCTGAAGGAAGAGGCCGTTACCATTCCGGATCAGATGGGGCAATGTGTGCAGCTTGAACCGACAGAGCTGGAAAGTCTATATGGTCTGTTGTATAAACTACTGGGAAGCATCTCCGGTTGATATAAAAAACATGAGTATTTAAAAGCTCATGTTTTTTTCTTTTTCAATGAAAGAAAGATGTCCTAAGAAGTTAAGCTATGATATAGTTAAAAATAGTTAAGTTATATGATAAAAAATATGATTCAGGAGGATACTTATGGAAAAATCGTTTAAAGAACAATTCCCAGAGATGAAAATAGTTTTGCTGGAAACGCTTCGGCTTGGCTCAGATATAAATTATGATTGTCTGAAAGAATTCGGGGAAGTAGTTGCTTATGATGAGACAAACAATTATGAAGAGGCTATTGAGCGTGTTGCTGATGCAGATATTGTAATAGTCGATCAATTTCCCATTAATGAAAAGAGTATGGGAAAAGCCGATAGGTTAAAGCTAGTTACTATGACTTCCACAGGAACAAATTTCGTAGACTTCGAGTTTATTAACAGAACAGGAATTGCAGTTGCAAATATAAGAGGGTATTCTACCGCCTCTGTGGCACAGCATACCTTTGCCCTTTTACTGTATTTATATGAAAAGTTATCTTATTTTGATGATTATGTAAAACAAGAAAAATATGTTAACGATACTTCTAATGAATCCTTTTTTATGAGATTCCATGAATTATCAGGCAAAACATGGGGGATTGTCGGTATGGGACAAATTGGGATGCTGGTTGCACAAATTGCTTCTGCATTCGGCTGCAAGGTAATTTATTATTCTCCCTCCGGGAAACCACACAACCAGAATTATCCCCACGTGAGTTTTGATGAATTGTTAACGGAAAGCGATATCATATCGGTACATACACCGCTTACCCAGACTACAGCAGGTCTCTTTGGGTACAATGAGTTTAAAAAGATGAAATCCACAGCCTATTTTATAAATGTAGCAAGAGGAGGAATTCTCCAGGAGGAAGGGTTGGCCAAAGCCTTAGAAGAGAATTTGATTGCAGGAGCGGGATTGGATGTCTTGACAGCGGAACCCATGTCCCCGGACTGTCCGCTGCTGCCGTTTAAGGATAGCACGAAACTGATTATTACGCCGCATATGGCATGGGCATCAGTAGAATCTCGTACACGCTCAATTGAAGAAATATATTTGAATATAAAAGCATTTTTAAATGGAGAAGAGCGTAATATCTGCAGATAATGTTATATTAAAATAAAATTAAAAGTACTTTCTGATACCATCAAAAAGTACTTTTATTTATCCCTTTAGTTTATTTCTTTATTTATTTTCCTGCAGGCAAATATGGACGCAGGGAAGCTGCAACAGAGTTGATAGGCAGCGTCTGAAGAATGATTTTTCCGGGACCCTTTACTACCGTATTGAAGATTCCCTCTCCGCCGAACAGCATGTTTTTCATGCCGGGTACGGTAACGATATCTAAAGAACAGGTGTCGCTCATTGCTGCAAGATAACCAGTGTCTACAATCATTGACTCACCGGGACCTAAGTTATATTCTACAGTATGTCCGTCTATTTCTATAAAAGCTTTTCCATTTCCTGAAAGCTTTTGCATGATAAAACCCTCTCCGCCGAAGAAGCCCGCACCGATTTTCTTTTGAAAGAAAACAGAGAGATCTACAGTTGACTCAGCTGCAAGAAATCCTGATTTTTGTACAATAACAGAGCTCTCAGGAGTAATGTCAAAATCCATAATGGTTCCTGGAAAACTGGAAGCAAACGCAATCAAACCTTTTCCCCCTTGTGCCGTATAACGGTTTTGGAAAAGTGCTTCGCCGGCAAACATTCTTCCTAAAGCACGTCCTACTCCTCCGTTACTTGTGGTCTCCATTTTCATATTGGGAGACATCCAACTCATGGAGCCTCTCTCTGTAATCATGCTCTCTCCTGCATTTAATGTACAAATCAGGACAGGAAGGGGCGAGCCTTCAATTTTATATTCCATAATATTCTCCTTTTTTATTTATTTTTTATTAGATTAATGATATAATT
>DKLE01000070.1:4506-22553 GCA_002455605.1 Firmicutes bacterium UBA6648 | reverse complement strand
GAAAGTTCTTGCAAAAAACAAGTCGAACCCCCAGATGTACCAGACAGGTTATATACCTTGATTTTTAAGTAACTCTTCTAACTCACTACCTACTTCTTCTGGATGCTCTTTAAAGTACTCTAAACGCTTGGCAAAACACTCATCACATAGCACCAAGTCTGCGTCTATACCCGTAAAGTGACATAAATCTAAATTTTCATCACCACTAGTGTCAGTACCACAACGCATACAGGTATCAAAAATCTCGTCATTTTCAGTTGATTTTTTCATATTTTATCTTCCTCCTAAAATAATTTTTTATTTGCTATGATTTTCCATATATTCACTTACTGCTACTCGCACTAAGGCACTTAAACTTAACCCCTTTTCTGTCGCATACGCAGAAAATTTAGTTTTCAAACTGTCACTTAACTTTACACCTAAAATAGCTGATTTTTCAGTCTTTTTCATAACTTTCACACTCCTTTTATTTTTGCTTACACTTAATATAATCTTTTTTGTCCATGAAATTTTTATTTATGTGTCAGTTCATGTGTCTGTTTATACTTTTTATGTCCAAAATATAAATATTTTTTATATTTTGTTTATACTCATATCATAACTCTTCTTTTTTCTAAAGTCTCACTACTTTTTAAACTGTAACATACTTGTAACATTAAACTATTGACAATAGGTAAAAAGTGTGGTATAGAGCGTAATTGTTGAATAAAAAAAATACTACCCATTTGGGTAGTATTAATATTATCTTTGGTTAGGTATAGGAAAACCCTGTTTCTCCAAGAGTAGGGCTTGGTCATACAGAATATAGGCTTTTTGAATCAAGGTTTCTATTGGTATTTCAGCATTTTTATTGTATTGCTTTTCAAGCTCTTCTGCATACCATTTAAGACGACCCCATTCCTGTTCATGTTCTGCATATTTACGATAACCCTGTAAAATCTCACTTTTTACATACTCAAAAATAAATTTTGTCTTTTTTACAGAGTCATATACCTGCTCAGTTTCCTCTAAATACTGGCGATACGCAGAGTTTATATGTGATTCTGTGTGGTATGTAAAAAAGTAATCATTTAGGTCTATTTCATCAAAATCAAACATATTCTTCACTCCTATCTATATCTTCTACCTTTATATAAGGTGCGTCACCAAAAATCACTTCTCGCCACACTTTACACAACTCTATGAAAGTGTAGTCGTAGATAAGGTCTTTTTCTAGGCTACACATATAGTCCAGTTGTGTTACTATATAACCCTCAAAAAACTCGCGGGCTTCTTTACTTATACTTCCATAAAACTGTAGTAAATCATCGTCTAAAATTTGACGCTCTTCTTGATAATGCAAATACAGCGTAGGGTCGGCTTTTTCCTTTATACTTTTATAAAAATCTTCTTTGAAAGTACCCATTTTACACGTCCTTCCTATATAAATATAGTTTTTGGGTACATGATAACGTGACCAACTCTGAAAAGTCAATAAAACTCTACCATAGCAGTATTATACTGAAAATATCATTTTGAGATTATCTAACTGGCATCAAAACTGGCATCAACTAAAAATATTTATACTAAGATTATGTAAGTTTTAATAGACTTTATAATACTTATGTGTTATTTTCATTGTGATTACAACTATGTCGAAGCACGACACGGCTGTGCATTTGAAGGACTTTACAACAGATACTTTAAATAGACTATCAGTATTGAAGATTTGAATCCTTGACAATAGTTAATTCAACTGTTTCAAGGTCTTCAGTACATAATTTAAAATTGATTGATTTAGGGAAATTCAAGTATAGCTTGAGTTTCCCTTTTTTATGTTTTTTGAAATCTCAAGGGAAATTTCCCTTGAGATTGTCGGTAAGGCTGTAATTGGAATGAGTTTGAAGAGCTCATCTCTTTTCAGGTTAATTTTTTCTTACATTTGAAGTATATTTGATACTGTTATAATTAGGAGGAAGCAGAGTATCAAAGATATTTCTCTAAGGGATGTTACTTCACGGCGTAAAAATAATTATTCTGGTTCTGAGATTTTTAAGAGTGCCTCAGTATTCCCAGACTTTGTTATATTGTCAAAAGACTTTAAACTACTAAATAGAGAGCACGGAGTCAATGCTAATATTGAAGAAAAACCTTCGGAGCGAATGTAAAAGGATCTAACTATTTGAAATAAAACTAAAATGTGCCAAGACAAAGGTTCTTATGTTTTAAATTGTGTTCCTTATTCGGTTAATGCAGGAACTTTGAGTTTTAATTATGACGCAAAAGTGGTAATTTAACATTAAATTAAAAGGTTTCTTTTTCATCAGTATAAATATGTCGAATTATGCAGAAAATCCTATTATTTTGAAAAATATTACTTTTAAAGTTTGTGCTATAATTTAAGTATATTATATTTTTAAGGATAAAAGGAGATTGAGAGATTATGATGAAAAAAATTCTAAGTATGATGTTAACCGTATCTATGGTTTTATGTTAAGCGTCCCTGTATTTGCCGCAGAGGCTGATGACAATTCTACAATTGAAAGCTCAACATATATTATTGATGACGCAGTTAGAAATGCGGATATCCAGCGTCAAGTTGATGAACAGCTTGCTACTTTGATTGCAGCAGATTCAAAGTTAAGAGGTGAATATGATTGGGTCTATTCAAATAAATTTGCAAAGCCTAAGTATGTAACTAAAGGTGGATATCCAAGCGGACAGCTACCAGGCGGAGTAAAGTTTTCAAAACCTGGCGGTGCTTTTTCTTGGTCGCCTGAAGGTGGTCCTGTAGTTTCAGCCTCTGTAGGCTTTTCTGCTCCATATAAAGCTGTTACTCTGGGCGTGAATTTAGGCGTGTCTAAAGCAAATGAATCTCTAAAATATGTTCAACATGTTAGTAATTATACTGATCATGTTAAACTATATGTTAATAAGACCATGGAAGTAAAACCTTATATAACTTACCGTACGGACAGAAGAACAGGAAAGACTGAAGAATACTACCATGGTTCCGTTAATACGATGTATAGTTTTGAACTTAAAGTAAAGAAGGTTTAATATTATTAAATTAATTAAGGGTTATTTATGACAAATAAAATTTATATTAAATGGGTTTTAATCATTGGATTACTTGTTTCGTTATTTGGTAATATTATCCTATATAGCGAGTTAACTAATAAAAATAGCTTGTTAGTACAAGGAACATTTCAGCTAGGCTCTGGCTCTACTGCCACATATCTTTTACTTGATGACAAGGGTAATTTTTGCAGATATACTCAAGAAAAGGGGATCTTGAATCAGGGTATATATCAAGCTTTAGACAAAGGATTTTATACACTAATTGATAATAATGATAATACATATTGTATGGTTAGAACGTTTGACGGAATTTATTTATTTAGCAAGGATAATAAGACGGTTGATTTATATAAGAAATTGGCGTCTTATTTGGTACTCTACCAAACATCAACCGATTATTGGCCAGATTGGTGTAAATCTCCATAAGTAGATTATGTATACTGTACGGTTATAAGTGGTGCAAATAAAAAGATAGAAATGACTGCTGGTAACAAAGTGACCAAAAGAAAACGGCTCTATGTCAAATGTTTGGGTAACTCAATGAAAATTAAATAAAATGAAGTTCATGCTGAGAGTAATATTAATTTTACTCTCAGTTTTCATATTAACAGACCACTCTGGAAGTGCTATAACCTCCCATAGGGTGCAGGAGCAATTGATTAATTGTAAGGGATATTATATATTGTTCCTTTCACAATATATAATATTGCTTGAGACAGTAAAAAACATTAAAACAGTTGAGATTATAATTGGGGTTATAGTAATTATTTTTCCGATTCTCTTTAATCCAATGCTAGAGAAAGCAAGCGTATGGAATAATTCAAAGGAGAGAAGAATGAATAGCAAAAATGATTTTAATAAACTCAAAAAAGTATAAGTCAATTAATCTTTTTATTATTTTAATATTAAGTGGAATAAGTATATCCTTTATAGGTTCATCATTATTGCAAAGCTATCATTTTGGTCACTCTAAAATATCGCCTTTACCCCAAAATAAAAGGCTATTAATTTACGGTTATTCTTTTAGAAAATAGGTGTTTATTTTAAATATCATAGGGTATATAATAACCATAAAGGAAATAATTAGCAGTTATATAGATATATGACTGTAGAAGAAGACATATAAACCTTTATCATACATGCGGTTTATAAGTCAAATAGTTAGTTGTAGAAATAGGAGAGTAATAATTATGAGATATGATTGGACCAGCGATTTAGAAACGGGAAATAATACCATCGACGAACAGCACAAACAGTTAATAGCCGCTATCAATAATCTGCTTGAAGCATGTTCTCAAGGTAAAGGAAGAGATTCTTTAAAAGAAACTACCACATTTTTATATAACTACACAGCTAAGCACTTTGCTGATGAAGAAAAGCTGCAGCTGGCGAGCCAGTATCCTGATTATCCCAACCATAAACAATATCATGAAGGTTTTAAAAAGGTTGTGCGTGAAATCATGGATCAATTAGAAAAAGAAGGTCCTAGTCTTCTTTTAGTAAGTAAAGTAAACAGCAGTATCGGCGGTTGGCTTATCAATCACATCAAAAGAGAAGATGTAAAGGTTGCGGCTCATATTCGTTCGAAACAATAAAATAGACTTACATAATCATAAATGATAACCGTCTGTATGAAAACAGACGGTTATTTTATTTGAATGTGACAAACTGTTATCATCAAACTCCAAATTGTTTGATAATACCGTAGGCCATCTCATCCCCCATTTTTAATGCCTCATCCTGTACCGCATCAAATTGTTCAATACCCTCTTTGTATTGACCTGTAAGTATTAATACTGCCTCTTTTTCCGTCAACTCTAAATGCTCATAAAGCATTGACTGCCAA
Source organism: Firmicutes bacterium UBA6648 (assembly GCA_002455605.1). Classification (GTDB taxonomy): domain Bacteria; phylum Bacillota; class Clostridia; order Peptostreptococcales; family Anaerovoracaceae; genus Aminipila. The sequence goes on along the minus strand of DKLE01000070.1, from coordinate 17,647 downwards.
GCCTTGCTATCCCAATAAGGATTAATCTCTCCTAGAAACACTGCAATTTCATCTGCATTCTCATACCATCTTTCACGCTGTATATCCGCTGCTTTTGTATCTCCTCTTTTAAGAAGATTTACCAGCTTTCCCGCTATGGCAATATGTTCTGTTAAGAGCTCTTCAAAGCGCATCGCTTCTTGATTACAATAAAACAAGCTTAATGCATAGGCAAAATCTGTAGGATTTTCCATAAGCTTATTTGTTACATCGTCCAAATCATCAAGCTCAAAGGCTGTACTTATCAGAAAAAACCGAGTCCATACAACATGCTCAGTCCAAAGGAGTCTCATTAAATTGTTCAATTTCACTTGTCTCTCCGTAAACTTACAATTCATTCCGTTAATATTTTCTTGATTCATCCCATTTCCTCCCCAATAATTCTATATTATAGTATGCGGCTCTCCCCTTTTGGTTCAGGCCTTTACAATAATTGGAAGGTAAAAACATTTTATTGTAAGTTCGGGTTTAACGGGGACAGCTTTAGGTTCTGATCCTTCTCCTGTAAGATATTTATTTCCTCCCATTGATTATTTTTCCATACATATTCATGGAGGAGAATGTCATATCCATTTGTAAGACGCACAAAGTCAAACCGGTATTGCCCAGCTGCACCTGAAGCCAGCACGTTTATCATATCTTCATTTTGTTCCACACTGTCTACTGTATCAACCAATTGATACCAATCGTGATAAACAATCGGAACAACATAATCGGCTGCATATGCCCACCCATGATAAGGTGCACAGAGAAAATCCTCCGGCAAGTAATCAATAGACTTAATTTTCCAACCATCGTTGGTATTATATTCGGTGGTAATCAATCCATAATAATAGGCAAAATAACTGCCGCCGCGCTTATATGATTTTTTGTCTTTCTCTGAAGGACCCGTTATTGTCTCTATTTCAAACATGTAATACTTGAGGTTATCCGGTGTACCGGACGGGCTATAAGCAGGATAAAGCTTTAATAAGTTGATATGCCCTATTCCCGTAAAAGAGTCCACAAAATCTGATAAAGACATCTGCTTGCGGGTATCCGAGCTATAAAGCTCATACGCATAGGAATACGGCTGCAGCGAATTGCCTATGGTTCCGCATCCGCCTAAATATCCCTTCATGTTTGATGCATCTCTTAAGATTCCAAAGTACGCTCTTACAGAATCTTCCGGGTTGGAAAAAACAGCTGTTATCAGAGGCGGCTTATCATTGTCTTTTTCGAAATCCTTAAAGGAGAATTTATTTTTCGGTACTAATTGGTTAGATGGTCTTTGGAACCTCTGGTTATCATCTTGACTCTGGCTTTCATTTCCTATGGCTGTAAAAGAATCTGCCGCCAAAGAATGTACCTCTCCTCCCATGACAGGCAGCGATCCATGCCATTTTTCTTTGACCAAGGGAAGTATCAATACAGCAATCCCCAGCAAAAATATCACCCCTGCAAGGAGGCTAATCACTTTTTTTAACCGAATCAGCATATACACACACTCCTATCTGGTATTATATATATGCTGATCCGAATTCCGTTATATCCCTAATTTTTTCCAAGTTGGCTTCCAATTTATTGTTTCCAACATACTTTTTAATTATTTGTTATCCCGTAGAATCTGAAAAAAACCGGGATTGGTTATCACAGATAACCAATCCCAGCCATGGAAAAACTTATTTTTCTGTAAGGTTATTTATGTCAAAGAACATCGGTGTACTTGTAAATTCATAATCGGATATTTTATTAGTGTCATATACCACCATATCCTTCACATAGGTAAGAGGAATATTGAGTACCTTGTCATTGCTGTAATTGAGCAGATAATCAAAAATCTCTGCGACACGCTTTTGATCATCTGTCGTTGAGAATTCTTTAATTCTGTAAGTAAATTCCTCTCCGTCCTCCAATGCGGCAATTGCCGGAACATGGCAGGAGGAGTCCAGCATAGGAGTAAAAAAGTTATGAGGTGCGGTATAAGGCTGCTCCGTGCACCAGATGGTTAAATCATAATTCCCCGCCATTCCTTCCTTCCACCAGGTATACATGTCTTGTCCCACGGTTTCTATATCAATTCCTACCTCAGCCAACTGACTTTTTATAACAGTTGCAATGGATTTGTTCAATACTTCTCCCGAATCGTAAGTGAATATCAGCTTAAGGGGTACTCCGTTTTTCTCTCGAATGCCAGTTTTGCTATTTCGTTTCCAACCGGCTTCTTCCAAAAGCTTTTCTGCCTTTGACTGTTCAAAATTGCGCACTACATGCATTTCTGCATTCGTATAAGGAATACTGGAATCAAACAGTGTATCGGCTATCTCCTCGTACCCATAAGTCAATCCATCGGAAATGGCCTGCTTATCAATAGCATAAGCAATTGCCTCCCTTACCTTTATGTCGGAGAGCATTTTGCTTCCCGCATTCACTGCTAAATTTCTTGTTTCTGAATTTATATCGGAAATTTCTCCCGCAATATTTTTCATAGAAATGGCCTGCTGATAATCATCATAGGATAAGAGTACGTTCCCATATAACATATCAACCTCTCCGTTCTTAAGAGCCTGTAATCTGGACGAGGCCTCATGTATGTATTTTGCTATGACTTCATCATAATAAGGCTTCTCTCCCCAATAATTTTTATTTTTTTCAAATCGGGTATATTCTCCCGCTTTATACTCAGCATGGGTGTACGGTCCCGTACCCACAACAGCCTTCATCGTCTGGAAATTACCTTCTTCAATGACCTTCGGAGATACCATCACAAGAACCTCCGGATAGCAAAGATCGTTGAGGTATGCAAAATATGGATCATCATAATGTAAGGTTAAGGTATAATCATCAATAACTTCTGCTTCTTTTAAATTGGCTACCGCTTTTAAAGCTCGATGGTTTGGATTGGAATGATAAAACTCCAGATTCTTCTTCACTGCTTCTGCGTCAAAATCAGTACCATCATGGAACTGAACTCCTTTTTTTAAGTGCAATGTCAATTCTGTGCCCTCCGAATTAAAATCCCAGCTTTCTGCCAAAAGGGGCTTAATCTCTCCGTGATCATATGTAACGAGAGTTTCATAAACCAGCTTCGTGACACTGTTATTCTGAGGATCCATATTCAGCGGATAAAGGGTTGTCAATTCTCCTGAAGTTGCTAAGGTTAATGTTTTACTTTTCTCTGTCTCCGTGCTCTGGCTGGAGCAGCCTGCCAGCAGTGCTAAAGTCATCAGTATGCACAAACTGGCTAATCCTATTTTTTTCCACTTATTTCTCTTCATTTTTTAATCCCTTTCTTTAGTTTTTAATCGCCTCACGCATTATTTTTCCATTGTTTATTTCCAGTATCCTATCTGAGATACGGTAAGCGCTTTCTTTGTCATGAGTAACAAAAAGACAGGCACAGGAATATTCTTCATGATATTTCTCCAATACCTTCAAAACAGCATCTGCTGAAATCAGATCCAGACCGCTGATCACTTCATCCAGTATGAGATAATCGGGTCTTATGGATAATGCTCTCAATAAGGACAGTCGCCTCTGCTCCCCTCCTGATAATTGCCGGGTAGGAACCTCTAGCAAACGCCGATCCATATTAGTTAATGCCATCAGCTCAAAAATCCGTTCTCTCCGCTGCTTTTTACTTAAAGAGGTAAGGTTTACGAGCGCTTGCTCTACATTTTGATACACGGACAGTCTGGGATTCAGCGTACCGGAGGTATCCTGAAATACAGCTTGTATCTTTTTCCTATTACTGCGCCATCTTTTATAATTCCAGCCTCCAGTGTCTTCTCCATCCAATAGAATATGTCCTGAGGTGGCTTTTTCCAGACCTATTATCAATCGGGCAATTGTACTTTTTCCAGAACCGCTTTCACCTACCAGGGCCACATATTCTCCCGGGTTTAACTGCATATCTACTCCCTTTAAGGCAGCGAAAGAAGCTTCTTTTGCTGTCCCATAAAATTTAAATACATTCTGTACTATAATTCCTTCCATATCCACTGCCTCCTGTCCTGCTGACGGTTAGCAGCAGAAAATTCTTTTGTCCATTGCCTCTGGGGAGCATTTAGTAATTTCTCCATGGTTCCTGTCTCTGTTATTTGGCCCCGTTCCATAACCATGACCTCCTGACATAAAGACTGTAAAGCAAAAACATCGTGAGAGATCATCAGTATTCCGGTTTCCTTTTTCAGTAATTTTAACTGTTCTAGCAATAATCTACGATTTTCTTCATCCAATGCAGAGGTAGGCTCATCTGCTAAAATATATTTCGGAGCAAGTCCTAAAAGAATGGCCATTGTTACCCGTTGAAGCATACCTCCGGACAGCTGTGCCGGATAGCTGTGAAGGACTCTTCTTTTATCAGTCAGGTTCACATCCGCCAGTTTTTTTTCTGCAAGCAGCAGTGCCTGCTCCCGGGAAAGCTTCAGTCTCACACAAAAGGTCTCTTCCATTTGCTTTCCGATTTTCATGCGTTTGTCAAAAGCCGTCATGGGATTCTGAGGAATAAATCCCAGTGTAGTTCCGCACATCTCACGTCTTTTCCCCGAAGATAAATCCTTCAAATCCAATCCGTCTACTACAATCCTGCCTTTATTCAATTGACAGGTACGATCCAGAATGCCCATTACACTTTTTATCAATGTTGTTTTTCCTGCACCGCTTTCTCCTGTGAGCCCCAAAGCTTTTCCCTTGGATAAGCGAAAGGAAATATCCTGAAGCAGTTTTACTTGTCTCTTTGTTTCTACCGATATATTTTTAACTTCAAGCATGAAATCCCCCCATTCTTTCAATTCCTCTTGCAATTAAATTGAAGGACAAGGTTGATAAGAAAATAAAACAAACCGGATATAAAATGATATCGGGACGCAGCATGGTAATTCCTCGTGCTTCTGAAACCATAATCCCCCAATCGATTATATTGTCTCCCAGCCCCAACCCTATAAAAGAAAATCCTACGATAGCCATTACCATATCCGTGCAGGAAAGGCACACAAAATGCATAATATCTCTGATAATATTGGGTAATACATGAACAAAGAGCAAATGAAGCCGCTTAGACCCTGATGTAACAGCACATAATATATAAGCTTTTCTCAGCTCAATTTCCGTTTCTGTTTTCACTAGCTTGATCAGTCTCATAATCAATGAGATAGTAAGCGCTGTCAGCATAGTGGAAACTCCATTTCCCCATGCACCGATAAAAATGATCAGGTACGCAATAGGAGGAAGAGCAGTAACTGCATTCAGTACACTTTCAATAAAAATATTCTGCCCCTTCCGGCTCTGTCCAAGCAATAGACCTAATGTGGTTCCTATAAAAACAACGATTGCAGAACCAACCAACACAATGCCGATTGTTGTTTTCCCTCCGTAGAGAATACGGGATAGAATGCATCTGCCTAAATGATCCGTACCAAAGGGGTACTCCCCGCAAGGCCTTATGAATTTAGAAGACAAATCTACGTGATTGGGATCATTGGGTGCGAAAAGGAATCCAACAACACAAAGGACAAGCACCAGGATCGGCAGTCCAATAAACAGTATGCTTTTTATTTTGTTCATACACAGCCCCCTTCCTGTTCCTCTTTATCCCCTTGGAGACACCTTTGCAGAATGTCTGACAAAACATTAAATATAACAAAGGATAACGCAAGAATTAAGACTTCCGCATGAATCATAGGAGAATCCCGTTCTATCACACTATTGATAATCAAATGTCCAATCCCCGGAAGGGAAAACACGCTTTCCACGATCACGGCTCCTGCCATAAACAAGCCCAGCATTTGCAGGAAACTTGGGATAACCGCAGCAATTGCATGAGGCAAAGCATGAAACAACAAAATCCTGCTTTCACTCAGCCCTCTGCACCGTGCATAAAATGCGTAATCCTCATTCATCTCACGTTCCATACCTTTGCTTAAAAGCTGTGAGTAAAGGGCGATCCCCAAAACAGACAGGCATAAAGCCGGCGGAAAATAGCGGGAAAAGCCCGTGTTTCCCGCTACTGTCATCCAATCCAGCTTGAGAGCAAAAACATCTATATATAAGCTGGCCAGATAAAAAGGGGGAATGGAAATCCCTGCTATGTAAAGGCATATAAGCAGATATCCGGCAACATGATCTCTCAGAAAGAAATTCAAGCATCCGAAGGCAATGATTCCCAATCCCATAATTACCGCTGCCAGAAAAACAATAGTAAGAGTTATGGGTAAAGCTTCGCTGATTTCCTCCCAAACGGGGTAACCGCTGCCAAGAGAAATACCGAAATCTAAATGCAGGGCATTTTTCACCCACTTTCCATACTGCACCGGAAGAGGTTGATCCAAGCCCATTTGAACTCTTGCCGCTTGAATTTGTTCTTCCGTAACAATAGGTGTATTTCGCTTTACATATGCCGTTGCCGGATCAATGGGCGACAGGCGCATTAACAAGAAGGAAAGCAGTGTTACAATAAGAAGTGTTAATATTATTTCAGCAGCTTTTTTTAATACATATTGCAGCATATCATTTTTCATTTATACTCTCCTCATTCCACGGAATAAGTTAGCTTACGCTAACATTAAGGCTAATAAAAAGCGCCAAATAGGCGCATTTATTCTCTTTATTTATATGAATTATACCTTTTGTCTTCGTCCTTTTCTACTCCAAACGGTCGCAGACGGCTCCATTAAGACGATTTGATTTTCGATATTCTAAAGGCGGCATGCCCATAACCTGTTTAAACGCAAATGCAAATTTACTGGAATTGGCATATCCCACTCGGCTTGCAATATCCGTAACACTGTCAGAGCTCTGGCGCAATAATACCGCAGCCGCCTGCATTCGATAAGCCCTCATAAACGAATAGATTGATGTCCCGTAAACGCCCTTAAAGCAAAGCTTCATAGCAGTAAGCGGAATACCAAAGTGTTCAGACAGTTCTTTTAATGTATAATGTCTTTCTACATCCTTTGTTATATGCTGCTTAATATCCTTTATAATCTCAACCTGACTTTTATGAAAATACGACCTTTCATTCAACCGATCGGAAATATCTGCTACGCTGAGAAATAGTAAAAGCTCCAGTACTTTCAACTTAAAATATCCGTATTTTATTTGATCCGGCACCGTATACAGCTCAGAAAAAATATGCTCAATAGAATCCTTTGCTCTCATGATAAAGCATTGATTATCTGCGCAGAGCTTGTCACGCAGCCCGTAAAGATCAATAGATATATCGCCCAGCACGGAGGAAATAGAGGCATCCGCCTTGGGAATATCAATGACAACAGAAACACCGTGATAATGTTCCAAAGGAAAACAAGAATTTTTGGTTCGATGGCTGAGCATATTTACCGCCAGATCTCCTTCCTCCAGATACACGCAGGCTCCGTTATCAAACTCACATTCAAAACGTCCCTGTCTGCAGTGATTAATTTCCATAATGTCAAAGCAGGCCCGTTTGTTATGAAAACATTCTCCCATATGAAAGTCATTATAAAGAAGTTCAATCCCGTCAAATACTTTGTAACTGGTCATGATCCCTTCGCCCTCGTCATTTTCTATTTTGTAAACAGTGCATTCCTCTGTTTCAAGAATTATTTTCACATCTGTATCATATAAATCCTTTTCTTTTGACAAAATACTTATAGCAAACACCTTCTTTCGTTTTAATCCATCCATATGGTTAGTTACAGCTAACTTAGGTCCATTATGTTACCACTTTCCTCTGCTTTTGTCAATAAGCCTTGCTGGGTATAAAAGGGGGTTTGCTTTCCTTTGCTCCCTATAAAAAACCGTACTTATTTTAATTAAAGTACGGTTCTTTGCCACTCCATTTCCTCTTACCTATAAGGAGCACTGATTAACTTTTAATTTCTTATGATAAAATTTTTATAAGCCAAAATATACAGCCATTGATGCAGCGTTCCATTATTGTTTTCCAGCTCTTGTTTAAATTGCTCCCACTCTTCCTGCGAGCTTACTTTTATTCCTAAGCCTCTATTATCAATCATCCTGCTGCTTTTATACGGATATTGCTCCAAAGGCATAACCTTCATCAAGCTTTCTTCTTTAATTTCTGCAATCATTCTTTTATCTAGATCAACAATACATACATCTTTAGGATAGCTGTAGGTCTCTCCCTTCATTCTGAGCTTATCTCCTATATGATAAGACCTTACGTTGCCCTTTACTTTTTTAAAAGCATTTTCCGATAAGGAAAAATAAAATTCATCAAAGCATTTAAGTTCCATTTTCAGTTCTCCGTCACTCAATAGGTTTGTAGATTGATTCTGAACCTCTGCCGAAGATATAATCCCTCCTCCTGCTACATCATACCCATCTACCATAACAAATCTTCCTAAAATATGATTTTTCTTAAATTCATCAAAGCATATGTTCTCTTTGGTTCGAATAGTGACCTCTGCTACATCATTCATTTTTACTGCAAGTGCATTCTCAATGGTTGCCAGCGTAGCCGCTTCGATTACTTTGTTGATTTTCTCGATTTGGCATTCCACTTCCTGAGTTACCAGCTTCATTTTATATTTTCTGCCCTTTGTCAGATTTGTTTTACCCAGCCAGAATAAATTAGCTTTAAAAGCATTGCCTGTTTCCGGCGGATGGGTTTCATGGGAAATCAATTCTCCTCTTTTGTTGAAGAATTCATCTTCAACAGTAATTCCTACGGACATTCCGGCAGCTGCTGTTTCTGTCTTATCCTTCTCCTGCCAATGCTCTATGGTCTTAATACAGGTAACCTTATTGTCAGGGCCGATGAGGATTTTATCTCCCGCCTTGATCTGTCCCGATTCAATCCTTCCTACGATAATTCTCCGGCTGTCAAATTTATAGACATCCTGTATAGGAAACCGAAGAGGTTTATCTTCTAATCCTTTATCCTTCTCAAAGCTGTCCATAGCCTCAATAATCGGCTCTCCCTCGTACCATTTCATCTTATGAGAGGGAGCAGTCATATTTTCCCCATAAAAGGCTGAAATAGGAATATATTTCAGCGGATAAACACCTAAGCTGTTTAAAAATTCATCCATCTCCCCTTTAATTTGTTTGAATTTTTGTTCCGAGTAACCGATTAAATCCATTTTGTTGACTATAACATATACTTTTTGAATTCCCAGCAGGGAAAGAATATAACCGTGCCGCTTAGACTGTTCCTGTATACCTTCATTGGCATCAATAATCAAAAGAGCTGCTTCGGCATTGGCTGCCCCCGATATCATATTTTTTAAAAATTCTTTATGTCCGGGAGCATCAATAATGATATAATCTCTCTTTTCCGTTTTAAATTGCAGCTGAGTGGTATCAATGGTTATTCCTTGTTTCTGCTCCTCTTCAAAAGCGTCTAAAAGGTATGCATATTCAAAGGGCTTTCCCTTTTCCTTTGATATTCGTTTTACTCTGTCAATCGCTCCCTGGGGAATAGATTTTGTGTCATATAATAACCGGCCAATCACCGTTGACTTCCCATGATCTACATGACCCACCACAACTATTTTTAAAATTTCTCTCTCATTTTCCATGTCTATCTACCCCTCACTTTACATATATCCATCTTTTCGCAGCTTTTGCATAGCATAGGCATCCTCTTGATCCTGAGCTCTCCCGGCGCGTTCACTGACTTGAGTGTTCTTCAGCTCCTCAATAATCTCATCTATTGTCGCCGCATTGGAATCAATTTTACCGGTACATGGAGCACAGCCCAAGCTTCGATATCTTTTACCATCCTTGGCAAAATACAGCTCCACAAGGGGTATATTTTCTCTCTTAATATAAGCCCATATGTCAATTTCGTTCCAATGTAAAATCGGATGAACACGAATATGATTTCCTTTGGGAAAATCAGTTTTAAACTGATCCCACAGCTCAGGGGGCTGATTGGTATAATCCCATTCCGAATCCTTATTTCTTTCACTGAACACCCTTTCCTTGGAGCGGGACCCCTCTTCATCTCTTCGAATCCCCAGTATCAAGCCTTCAAACTCATAGTTTGTCACCACCTGCTGAAGCCCATCGGATTTTAAAGCCTTGCAGCAGACTAAACGTCCATGCTCCGGGCCCATCCCCTGCCTTAAAGCTTCTTCGTTTTTATGTACAATCAAATCCAAATTGTATTCCTTGGCAATTTTATCTCTATAGGTTATCATCTCCGGAATTTTATAGGTTGTATCTACATGAATAAAGGGAAATGGACAATATCCGAAAAAAGCTTTCTTTGCCAGCCATAGAAGTACAGTTGAGTCTTTTCCTATAGACCACAGCATCCCTAACTTTCCAAACTTTTTATAGGCTTCTCTTAAAATAAAAATACTCTGTGCTTCCAATTGATCTAAATGATCCATCTTAATACCTCCTAATAATTATTTGATTCCTGCTGATTAACTGTAATAATTTTCTCTTCCTTGTTGGGCTTTACAATATGCCAATGCAAAAACGGTTCATCCTGCTTTGTATATAAATACGCACCCTTCCCGCCTATATCCGCCCCCAGATAGTATCGGATTGCTTCAAACCTGCACTCTTTCACACATGCCGTACAGCCCCAGCAATCTCTGGGATATTTCATACAGCTTTTATTTTTCTCATCTTTATATATCAGACTTCCCGGACACACCTGCCGGCATTTACCGCAGCCCGTACACTTCTCCGGATCAATCCTTATGCTCATAACACTCATCTCTCTTTACTAAATCTCGATATATTACTTTAATTTTTCCGTTCTTTAATTGGGAATTGACATACTTGCAAAAGTTTTTATCATCCCTTTGGGGATAATCTGCATTTTCCTGGAAACTGCGCCATCTGGTTTCTTTTCTTCCTTCCAAATGCTTTATCAGCACTTTTGCCACATAGAGCCTATCAATAACCTCCCATATCAGCATCAGCTCATGGGTATTCTCAGCCCTTAAAGAATTACTTAATGTCAATAATTCATCAATACGTTTCTCGGCAATCTTCAGCTTTTCTGAATTGTAAATGTAATTAGCCGTAATACCTCCTGCATAGCTATCCATGGTCTTCTGCATAGCTTCTTCTGCCTCTTCGATGCTAAAAGAAGCCTCTCCGTGAAAGAAACGGTTTATTTCTTTCACTCTCAATTCAATTTCTGACGGTTCAGGATCGGACCCTTTCTCTTTTTTTAAATACTCCATTGCAGAAGCAGCAGCTATTTCTCCCTCCGCTAAAGCTCCCGTTACATATTTTTGAGGGCATCCTCCGGCCACATCTCCCGCTGCAAAAAGACCTTTTAGTGTAGTTTTCCGTTTGGTATCCACCCAATATCCGCTGGCCGTATGCCCTCCCACGATATAGGGTTCTGTTCCTTCTATCTCCACGTTTTCAGAGGCTGGTCCCAAGTCTTTTTCAATCCAATGCAAGGTTTGTGCCGGTGCCATATTTAAATAAGCTTTATACAAATCCTGCTGCTGTTCCTCTGTAATTCCAACTGTTTTTAAATAACAAGGGCCTCTGCCCTTTATATTTTCATTCACCGTAGAATACAATCGATTGCAGGTTTTAAGGGAGCCATAAGCTTTTTCATACTCCTCATATCTGCTGTTAATCTGCTGTGCTCCCACACCTTGTGCTATGGTTCCTGTAGGAGCAATGGTGTCTTTACACCGTAAAGCAATAAACCGCATTTCAAAGGTAGTCATTTCCGCTCCGGCTCGGATTCCCATAGCATATCCTGCCCCTGTATTAAACGGACAATACCACATTTTATGTCTGGAAAACCCGGGATTGTTGGGCCGGTAAATTCCCGCGGCTCCTCCTGTGGTACAAATAACTGCTTTCGCATGAATGGCATAGAAAACAGGAGAATCCAAAGAAAATCCATAAGCACCTGTGACTTTACCGTCCTTGAGCATATAATCCACTATGTTAACACGATTCAGGACACGGATATTGTTTTTCTGTGCCACGGCATCTGCCAGAATAAGTTTGATATTCTCACCGTTTATTTTTATATTTCTCTTTCCTCTGGAAACATACTCGCCATTCTTATCTTTTAAAATGACCAGCCCAAGCTTTTCTAATTTATCTGTCACCTCATTTAGCTTCTCTGCCATGCTCAGAACCAAATCCTCCCGAACAATACCTTCTGCATCCTGGCGCACATAATCCAAATAGTTTTCCGGAGATTGGCCTTTTATAATATACGCATTTAAAGCATTTACCCCTGCTGCCAGACATCCGCTTCTTTTGATATTGGCTTTTTCCGCTATTAATATTCGGGGATCTGAATCTCCGGCAGCAGTTAAGGCTGCAAAGCACCCGGCTGTTCCTCCCCCGATGATTAATAAATCAGTCTCTAAAATTTCTGGCTTCAGCTCCACTGGCTTACCTCCCTAAGCTTTATTTTTTCAGTATTCCATCTAACTTTTGAAAAAGACCGTCCCAGCCAATTCGATTGAGGGTCTTTCCCAAACGTTCTCCCTTTTTACCGTGCTCTCTAAAGTATTCCATAACTGCCTCGATGATTTTATTCAAGTCCTCTCTTGAATAAACAAGGGGTACTGCCTGTCTTCCTGTCTGAATATCATTTCCGAATAAGCCTCCAACATAAACCTTAAAGCCTGCTTTTCCTTCCCAGCTTTGACACGGACAGGCCTTCACACATTTTCCGCAGTTAACGCAAGAAGCTTCATCATATGTGAGGGTTTTATTGTCTCTGTCCACCCGTATGGCACTATGTCTGCATTTTTCTTGGCAAATTCCGCAATATGTACATTTTTCCTGAATCCATACTGGCTTCACCGCTCCCTTAATTCCTAAATCGTTTTCCTCTGCTTTCAGGCAGTTATTGTGGCATCCTGTTATCCCGATTTTAAATTTATGAGGAACATCCTTTCCACAATATAAACGGTCAAATTCCTGCGCCAAATCTGCTGAATCAATCAAACCGTTCTGACATACAGTGCAGCCCTGGCAAGCGGTTATGGTCCTGACACGGGCCCCGCAGAATCCCGGTCTCAGTCCGGCCTCCTGCATCTCACTCTTCACCATTTCAAGATCTTCAAATTTTATAAAAGGAATCTCTATACTTTGTCTTGACGTGAGATGAACGTATCCTTTTCCGTATATCTCCGCCAGCTCATAAACCTTTTTTAAAGCGGTTCAG
>DKLE01000070.1:0-4366 GCA_002455605.1 Firmicutes bacterium UBA6648 | reverse complement strand
ACCTTTTTTAAATGCTGTGCTTCTATTTTTCCGCCGGCTATTCTCAATCGAAGAGAGAACAGCTCTTTGTCTGCCTGCCTCATGAAGCAGTTATCCTTTAACTTTTTATAATCAATTTGTTCCATTTCTTCCTCCGATTCTTTATGCTCTGTCCAGTCCCCATCGGCGCCTTACATTCTCTTCAATTCTTCCGAATATAAGCTTATCTACTGTTAATCCCAGAATGATGATAACCACCATAACCGCCATAACCTGACTGATATCTGCTAAATCTCTTCCTACCATCAGAACCTGCCCCAGTCCCTTGGTAGCTGTCAGCATTTCACCGGCCATGAGCGCTCTCCATGCAAAAGACCAGCCTTGCTTCAAACCTGAAATCACACCCGGCAGCGCAGCCGGAGTAATTACATTCCAATATATCTTCATTCCCCTTGCACCCAGGGTCCTGGCGGCTCGAATATAAAGGGGATTTACGTTTTTTATCCCCGACAGGATTGCGATGCTCACAGCAAAGGTAGATCCGATAGCAATTACAAATATAATGGCACTTTCATTCAGTCCATACCATAGAATTGCAAAAGGGAGCCAGCAAATACTTGGCAAAGTCTGCATCCCCAAGATCAACGGACTTAAATTTTCATCCAGATATTTAAACTTTGTCATAATTAATCCAACAATTATTCCTAAGCAAACTGAAATAGAATATCCTATAAAAATTCGCTTCATGCTGGCCGCTATAGCAATTCCCAGAGTGTTATCTGAAATCAGATCAATCAACGTCTCAAAAACTGAAACGGGGGAAGGAAAGGTGTAAGGCTTCCAGATTTCCAATGTTTCCACACCGATTTTATATATCAATTCCCAAATCAATATCAGTACCAGGTAAAACAGTATCTTTTTTAATAGTCCAATCATTGTCGTACTCAGCTTTTGCAACCTTCTCCACCTCCTCCTTCAGCTCTTTCATAATTTTCGCTGTCATATATGACACATCTCTGCTTTCCATCTGTCTGGGACGTGCCAGTTCAATTTTAAACTCTTTTTTTATCTTCCCCGGATTGGCACCCATAACTACAACCCTGTCAGACAGCAATACAGCCTCTTCCAAATTATGGGATACAAAAATGATCGTCTTCTTTGTTTCCCACCAAATTCTCTGGAGCTCCAGCTGCAAAATATTTTTTGTCTGACTGTCCAGGGCTGCAAAAGGTTCATCCATCAAAAGAACTTGGGAATCCAAGGTTAATGCTCTGGCAAGTGCCACTCTTTGTTTCATCCCCCCTGACAATTCATGGACATAAGAGTTCTGGAATTTTGTCAAATGAACCATTTTTAAATATCTAAGGGCAGTTTCCCGCCGCTGGGAAGCTTTGATTCCTGCCATTTTCATGCCGAATTCCACATTATCGATAACCCGCAGCCATGGAAATAAAGCCGATTCCTGAAACATGACAGCTCGGTCCGGACCTGCCCCTTTGACTTCTTTGCTGTTTAACCATACCTTTCCCTGAGAAGCCTTTTCCAGTCCTGCAATAATATTTAACAAAGTAGACTTACCGCAGCCGGAAGGTCCCAATATGCTGATAAATTCACCCTGGTTAATTTCGAGATTAACCTGCTCTAAGGTTTTAATATTGTTATTCCTTGTTATAAAGCATTTTCCCACGTTTTCTATTTTTAGATTCAAGCTTCCGCACCTCCTTGTAGTGCTTAATCTTTTTTCCACTGACTTATTGAATAAAATCAGTGTTTCTACAGAATTTCTTGTTTTCCTTGTTCCTCTAAAACCTTATTCAGAAGCTCCAGATTAAACAGATTCTCTATATTGGGCTGCTCCTTAAGAAATCCCGCCTCATAAGACAAGTTTGCAAACTCTGCAACGGATTCTTTTTGCGGATCATAAGTTACTTTAAGTCTTGTAAAAGCAGCATCTAAAACATCTGCAGGCAAATCTTTCTGCGTCAATTCTTTTATCCTTCCGTTAATTGTTGCTTTTGCCTTATCCGGGCTGCTGTTTATATAATCCGTCAGTTCTACGTGAGCTTTTAAGAACTTTTCAACAACCTCCGGATGCTCCTCCAGAAATTCTGTTCTGGCTATTATAACTGCTGTGGCATATTTTCCTTCTTTCCAAACCTGGTTGTAATCCAATACCACATTGGCATTAACCTCTTTAATCAACCTGGACCCCCATGGCTCAGGAACCAGTGCCGCATCAATATTACCGCTGTCTAAAAGCGTTTTTATATCGGGATTTTCAGCTTGAATTACGTCTACTGTACCACCTTTTGTCGTATCCTTTAGGCCATTATCCTTTAAAATGTTGAGTAAGGATAAATGCTGGGTATTCCCAAATTGAGGAACAGCTATTTTCTTGCCGCTCAATTCTTTCAAATTGCTTATATTCAAATCTTTACGAGAAACAAGTATCGCTCCTGCTTCTGTGGATCCGGCTATAATCTGCAAATCTCCCTTTGATTGAATATATCCGTTTATTGCCGGCCCCGGTCCTATGTAGCCCAAATCTACTTC
Source organism: Firmicutes bacterium UBA6648 (assembly GCA_002455605.1). Lineage (GTDB taxonomy): Bacteria > Bacillota > Clostridia > Peptostreptococcales > Anaerovoracaceae > Aminipila. Next base: position 1,834 of record DKLE01000070.1, on the reverse strand, counting down.
TCCTGCAAACAGAGCCTCTATTTCAGCCGGCCCCGCATTAAAAGTTTTCCACTCAATCACCGCATCATCGCCCAGTGCTTCCTGAAACCTTCCGTCAGCAGCACCCTCTAATGCCTGAAAATGAGTGATATTGGGGAAATTAGCAATTCTCACAGTGAGCTTCTCATCCGATGCGCTATCCTTCTGTGTCGTGCAGCCTGTAAAGCTCGCCGCCAGCAGTACCGCTAACAACACTAAACCAATTAAATTCGTCTTACCTTTCATTTTTTACCTCCCAAATGTTCTCTCGGCAACAGATGATGCCTCGGCACTTTTTATTTTGATTATTCTTATATGTTTACTACGATTTTGGGGTATTTTTTATTTTTTACCGTATATATAAGATATACGGTATTTATTTCATAGTATTCATATTTGTTTTATTCTATTATAACTGAATTTATTTGTCAAATATTTTTATTCTTTAGTCTGTTGTTCTGTTTTATTAAATGTAATCGATTATGTCATTCGAATAAAATAGATGCAGGTATGAAATACAAGTATTTTTGTTGTAAAGACATAAAGACCTGTAAGTGCGCTTGAAGAAATGACATCTAGAAATATCTGCTCCAGCGTAGTAGACTGGCGATATGATTTTTTGAAGCTCTGTGGTCATTATTTTGCTTTGATATCAAGGTGTATACTGCTCTGATATACTGATAACCGTCTCTCCGTCTATTACAATCCAAAAAGGTGGCGTAAATTCGTCAAATGAGTTTAAATGAGCAACAAAATCCTCTAGACTAACCTTGGCGGGTTTTCCGTAATCCCCACTGCTCCAGTCAATAATTTCATACTGCGTGGTGTCACTGATACTGTAATTTGTTATGTCTGCTTCTGGATCGTATTCATAAAAGCCATTGGGTAAATCAGTTTCCCGATCAAGATTAAGTTCTTTGATCCGATCTAAATCATCTGCTGTTATCCATTCCACCGGGTCAAAAGCAAAATTCATTTTTTCAGCATTGAAGTTATGAATATAACCTATTTCCTTAATCTGAGCATTGTTGAATTTCTCTTGATTTTCCTGTACTTCTGTAGTGTTCTGTTTACTTTGTTCTTCCTGGGGTTCTTCATTGTTCAACTTGTTCTGATTTTGACAGCCACTTAATATAAGCAGAGCAAAGACAAGTGAAACAACTAGAATAAAAACTTTTTTTGATTTCATAATTCACATACCTTTCTATTGTTTCATGCATATTGTGACAGTATTTATCATATCAGAAATAGTATCTTTTTCAAAAGAATAAGATCGATTTTTATTTGATTTTTTCAACAGCTTTAAATTCTTTAATAGCGGTGCCGGCTGGATTTGAACCAGCAATCTAGGTTTTGCAGACCCTGCCTTTGCCTCTGGCTACAGCACCACATAGTCCCAATAAATCAATAGCACTGAAAAACTCCTCCTCAGCAAGAACTATTTATATCTAATTTCTTGTAGAAAAAGAGTTGTTTTACCTAATTTTTTTATCTTACCATTCTTTTTACTTAACGTATATTTATATTTATTATCTATTTGTATTATCTCCCCTTTTTTTGAAAAAAAGAAGATTATTCTTTTTTATAAATATTATAAAAGCTAACCCTAGAAGAATAACTGGAGACAAGCATACTATAAAATCATTAAAGCTATACAAAAATAAATACCTCAGTTCTAAACTAGTAAATCGATTATATGCAATCATTGTAATCGCAGCTATTATTAATAGAACTTCCTCAATATAATTTACATTCTTCATTTTTTGTAACTCCCTTTAAATATTTTATTTTAACTCATAGATTGAAATTTTTATAA
>DKLE01000204.1 GCA_002455605.1 Firmicutes bacterium UBA6648 | reverse complement strand
GGCTCCAATTGGTTTAATATTTTTACCATAGACAGAGGGACTGAAAGCGGCATAAAAAAAGACTGCATAGTAGTAAATGGAGACGGCCTGGTGGGAAAAGTCATGGACTGCGGCAACGGTTGGTCGAAGGTAGTTTCTATCATCGATGAATCAAACAGTGTCAGTTTTATGGTGCTTCGGGATATGAGCTTAATCGGTATCGTGTCCGGTGACAGTACGGGTTCATTATCTGGATTTATGCTGGACAATAAAGCCAGTGTTATTGAAGGAGACACCTTAGTTACTTCCAATATGGGATTATATCCGGAAGGAATTAAAATCGGCAAAATTCTTTCGGTTAAATATAACAGTGATACACAGCTTAAAACGGTTAAGATTCAGCCGAGTGTATCCTTTAAAAGCTTACAGAAGGTGGCGGTTATTATATGAAAATGAGATTTGCTGTCATCATCTTTTTCGTTGCTTTCATTTTGCAGGGAACGGTGTTAAATTTATTTTCGATATATGGAGCTACTCCAAATTTAATTTTATGCCTAGTTGTGATTTATTCATTTTTATATGAAGATTTCAATGGGCTTATTTTAGGAGTAGTTTTTGGTCTGCTTTCAGATTCGTGTATGGCACAGTATGTAGGAGTAGCAGCATTTTCTTATTTAATAGTAAGCTTGCTTGTAATCAATTTAAGGGAGACGATAAATAAAGAAAATATTGCTTCAATTATAATTGTTTCAGTAGGGTCAACTTTGGTATTTAATTTCATATACTTTATAATAAACGCATGCTTCGGCAGTGTTTATTCATTGACCTATTGGCTAAAGCTGCAGCCAATATATATAATCTACAATACAGCAATTGTATTCATATTGTACTTAATTTTTATAAAGAAAGTAGTTAAGTATAGAAATGATAGGTATTTAATATGGAAAAAGTATTAAAATCAAGATATGGTCAGATTGTTTCTGTTATAACTATACTCATGATTGTTTTATTCTTTAGGCTGTTTATTCTGACGGTTATGCAGAATGAGAAATGGGCGGTGGAAGCGACAAGCATCAGTACAAAAAGTATTTATACTAAAGCTCCCAGAGGAGAAATATTGGATAGATATGGAAGAGTTATTGCAGGCAATACGCAAGCTTTTACTCTGCAGATTAATGCAGGGGATTCGGATGATGATGAATTAAACAGAGTCTGCAGTGAAGTTACGGCGATCTTAGAGAAAAATAATGAAAATTATTTTGATAATCTGCCAATTATTATTCAGGGAAATCATTTCTCGTATACTTATCAGAATGATATAGAGGAATGGCTTTCCGATCTGGAAATGCCGACGACATTTACTGCTCAGGACGCTTTTGATGAATTGAGAGTCCGATACGGGATTGATGAATCGCTGGATAAATATGACGCGCAGTCAGAGCTGCAGAATTTATATAAGATATATCCTCCTATTTCGGTAAAAAACATGGAATTTACAAAAGAGTTGGATAAGCAGAGCTTTCTGGGGAAATATGGATTAGATAAGGCGACGCTCACTGAGAAAAAAGAAAAAAAGACAGATCTGACAGCTAAAGAGGCTTTTTACCGGTTACGAGATTATTTCAAAATTGATCCGATGATTTCAAACGAACAGGCAAGAAAAATTATCGTAATCAGAAATGAAATGAAGTCCATGGGATTCAGGAAATATCTTCCGGCAGACATTGCTAAAGGAATTTCCGACAAAACTATAGTAGAAATTGAAGAAAGAAGTGCAGAGCTTCCACAGGTAAAGGTTGTTTCAGAAACCATGAGATATTATCCCAATGCAAACACAGCAGCACATATTATCGGCTATCTGGGACAGATCTCTGAAAGCAACAAGGAGCATTACGTAGATACTTTAGGCTATAATGCAAATGATCTTATCGGCCAAGACGGCATAGAAAGTGCTTATGAAACCATCCTGAAGGGCAAGGACGGTACTAAAAACGTTCAAGTAAATGCGGTTGGTGAGCTGGTTCGTACAATCAGTGAAACAGAACCGGAAAAGGGCAAGGATGTATATTTAACCATTGACTTAGAATTGCAGAAAACAGCTGAAGATGCTCTGGAGCAGGCTTTAAAGCAAATTCAGATTGGCGGCACCTTTAAAAGTGAATATGGAAACTACAAATATTCAAAAGCTTTTAAAAATGCAAATGTGGGAGCAGTTGTTGCTATTGAAGTAGAAACCGGGGATGTACTGGCTATGGCCAGCGCTCCGGATTTTGATCCTAATCTGTTTGCCACAGGAATCAGTAAAGACGATTGGAATGCACTGCAAAGTCAGAATCCCAGAGATTATATGGCACCAGCCCCTCTATATAACGTAGCAACTAGAACTCCTGTACAGCCGGGTTCTACTTTTAAGATGGTTACGGCTACTGCGGCATTAGAATGTGGGCTGGATCCCTATATGAGGCTTCATGACGGAGGCCGTGTCATGGTAGGAAACAGGCCGTATGCCTGTTTAATCTGGCACAGAAACGGCGGGTCTCATGGAAATATAAACTTGGCTGAAGCCTTGGAAGTATCCTGTAACTACTATTTTTATGATATAGCTACGGGAAAGGATTACTATAAAGGGGCAAAATTAGGATACCGAACACCCATTAGCATTGATGTTATAACTTCTTATGCTGAACAATATGGGTTGGGAAAGTCAACCGGAATTGAAATCCCGGAACGGGTTGTAGGTGTCCCTACTGCTGAGAAGAAAACGGAACAAATGAAATCCAGTCTGCGTTCAGTTCTGAAGGGTAAATCAGAAAAGTATTTTGCCAAAAATGTTCTGAAGGACGAGCAGAAGTTGTCTAAAAACATAGATACCATTGTAAGCTGGACAGAAGAAAACCCAACAAAGAATGAAATTGTCAAGAGACTGACAGAGATGAAGCTGGGCGTTAAGGAAGATATGATCGATTCGTTAGCAGATTTATGCAAATACACCTATTTTAATTATGCTTCATGGACTTTGGGGGATGAATTTAATATTGCTATCGGTCAGGGTGAAAATTCGTATACCCCGTTGCAAATGGCCAACTACATTGCGACGATAGGGAATAAGGGTGTGCACAATAAAGTAAGCCTGATTCAAGCTATAGAAGGCCAGGGCCCCATTGAAAAAGAACCCGGAACAAAGATTGATTTAAGCGACGAACGTCATTTGGATCAGATTATTGAAGGCATGAAACGCGTAGTAAATGGTCCGAAAGGAAGCTTAAGGAGCTTGTTTGCTAATTTTCCTGTTGAAGTAGCAGGGAAGACGGGTACCGCTGAACGATCAGGAAAAATGCATCCTCCCGATGAAGTAGCATATATGAAGCAGCATTTAAAACAAATAAATCCAAAGCTTTCATGGGAACAAGTGGAAAATGAAATGACACGTCTTATGAAGAAAGAGCCGGATACTTACAGAACAAAAGACGGTGCTGTGAGACAGGCCGTAATCAATTTGAGCAACGGAACGGTTGATTATGAAAAGATAGATGTTTATAAGAGTAATTATGATAACTTTGCTTGGGTATTAGCAATGGCACCTGCGGATAATCCTAAAATTGCCGTGGCTGTTATGATTGTTCAGGGTGGTACAGCTGGGTATGCTGCTCCGGTAGCTCGTGAAGTTATAGGCAAATATTTGCAATTAGATAAGACTTACGAGGATTTCAATTTAAATACAACGATTCAATAAACTAGGAGGCAATAAATATGGGCAAAGTTATTTTGATAGCATCAGGGAAGGGCGGTGTAGGAAAAACTGTTTTTACTGTAAATGCTGGTGCTGCATTAGCACAGAAAGGGTATAAAGTGGTTCTGATCGATATGGATATGGGACTGCGCAATCTGGACCTGTGTTTAGGCCTTGAAAATAAAGTTGTCTATGATATAGCTGACGCACTGACAGGACTTTGCAGGATAAAACAAGCATTAATCCGGGACCGGAGGTTCGAGGAACTCTATTTAATATCGGCTGCTCATCATAGAGACAAGGGGGATTTAACCCCTTTACATATGAAAATTCTTTGTGAAAAATTAAAAGAAAGATTTGACTATGTCTTAATAGATGCACCGGCGGGGATAGGTGAAGGGCTGAAGCTTGCCGCTGCCGGGGCCGATATAGGAGTAATTATTACTGTACCTGAGCATGTAGCTGTTCGAGACGCGGATACGTTGGACAGAATTTTAAAAGATCTGGGTATCGGAGAACGAATGTATATCGTCAATAAAGTAAAAGCGGACTTAATGAGCTTGGGTGTTGTGCCGAATATCAGTGAAATAAATGATATTTTAAAACCCCCTATGGCGGGAATTATTCAGTATGACGACAATATTCATATTGCAGCGAATAATGGCATACCGGTGGTATTGAAAAAAGGCACCTACATAGAAGAAAATTTTAATAATATAGTGGATAGAATTATAAATATAAGCAAATAGAAGCAATAAAAAATACAGCCTTATGATTTTCATAAGGCTGTATTTTTATATAGATGTTTAAAAATTAATGATTTTACTTCTTATGCCCACATTTAAAATTAATCCCAGTGCTATCATGTTTGACAGGACGGAAGAGCCTCCATAGCTTATAAACGGCAGGGTAATACCGGTTACCGGCATGAGACCCATGGTCATGGCAATGTTCTCAAAGATCTGGAAACCAAACATTCCAATAAAGCCTACGGCGATCAATGAACCATAGCTTTCCTTTGCGTTATAAGCAATCTTAGCAATTCTATATAAGAAGGTGGTATATAATACAATTAAAACCGCACCTCCGATCATTCCCAATTCTTCTACTATTACAGAAAAGATAAAATCTGATTTTTGCACCGGTAAAAACTTAAGCTCTTTCTGTGTGCCTTGAAACAGTCCTTTTCCCAGAAAACCTCCTGAACCGATGGCAACTTTTGACTGCCAAACTTGATAGTTTCCCCCAAGAAAAAGATTGTTGGGATGCAGAAAGGCATCAATTCTTTCTTTCTGGTGGGAAGCCATAAATCGGTATACCACAGGGAGAGCAAGGGCAAATACACATGCAAATTTACCCAAAATGCGATAATCAATACCTGCATAGAAAATCATCGCCAGCCAGATAAAGCATAGAACGATTGCACTTCCTAAATCCTCTTTCAATACAATCAGAATAAACGGAGAGGCATAGAGTGCTGACCAGATAACTCCCTTATAGGTTCGTAAGGTGTCATAGTTCCTGGAAAAATAGAGGGATAAAAGGATGACAAAAGTGATTTTTACAATTTCCGAAGGTTGAAAATTCATTACACCTAAGTTGATCCATGCTCTGGAGCCATATTGTTCAACCCCTAAGCCGGGAATATATACCGTCAATAAGAGCAGGACAGAGGCGATATAGAGCGGTCTTTCCCAATTTTCAAAAATCTTGTAATCTATCAGCAATATGAAGCCAATAGCTATAAAACCCAGAAAATAAGCTACAAGCTGGATTTTTACATACTTATCAAAAACAAAATGCCCTTGTGAGGCAGTGCTGCTGATCATCATTATACTGATAGCTGCAAAGCATAAGGGTAAAAATACTAAAACTTTATCTATATTCTTAAACAAATTCCAAAAATACTTCATAGTTTGCCTTTCATTAATCTTGACATGGACTCGCATTAAACATTATAATGGTATTGTGTAATTATATCAATAATTAATTAATAGTAATGCAAAGATTTATCTAGCTGTTGGCATTGCCACAGCATAATTTTTTGTAAAATCCGAATATTTTATTCGGATGCTATTTTGTCCTGAATTGTTTAAATATTCAAAATTAGGACAAGTTGGAGTTATGGATTAAAAGATATATGATAAGAGGAGGTGTTTTATATTACAGACATACTAATTAACGTTTTAGTTGGGTTTATTGCCTTAGCCTTAGGGTTATTGGTTGGATATATAGTCAGAAAAACTGTTGGAGAGAAAGCCATAGGAAGTGCTGAACAGAAAGCAAGAAATTTAATTCTTGATGCTGAGAATAAATCTGAAACCATAAAGAAGGAAATCACAATAGAGGCCAAAGAAGAAGCTCACAAGATGAGAAATGAAATTGAACGTGAGGTTCGTGAAAGAAGAGCAGAAATCCAGAGATCAGAAAAAAGACTAATTCAAAAAGAAGAAACTCTAGATAGAAAAATTGATAATCTAGAGAAAAAAGAAGAAAGTATTACACAAAAAGAGCAATCATTAATTGAAAAACAAAACGAATTAGATGGATTTATTGAAAAACAGATACAGGAACTTGAAAGAATTTCAGGATATACTGTAGACGATGCCAAACAGATATTACTTGCCAGTATAGAAAAGGATATCAGAGTGGAAGCATCGGTAATGATTAAAGACATTGAGTTAAAGGCCAAGGAAGAAGCAGATAAAAAAGCGAAGGAAATTATTACTGGGGCTATTCAGCGATGTGCTGCTGATCATGTAGCTGAAAGTACCGTTTCTGTAGTTGCGCTGCCTAACGATGAAATGAAGGGAAGAATCATCGGAAGAGAAGGCAGAAATATAAGAGCTATCGAGACTTTAACAGGAATTGACCTAATTATTGATGACACACCGGAAGCTGTTATTTTATCTGGTTTTGACCCAGTTAAAAGAGAAATTGCAAGAATTGCATTGGAAAAATTAATTGTCGACGGAAGAATTCATCCGGCAAGAATTGAAGAAATGGTGGAAAAGGCAGAAAAAGAAGTCAATGCCATCATTAAAGAAGCCGGAGAACAGGCAACCTTTGAAATCGGTATTCATAATTTCCATCCGGAACTTATTAAATTACTAGGAAGATTAAAATACCGAACTTCTTACGGACAAAATGTTCTTAACCATTCCATTGAAGTGGCTCATTTAGCCGGTCTAATGGCCAGTGAGCTTGGAATGGATTCTAAACTGGCTAAGAGAGCAGGCTTGCTGCATGATATCGGTAAAGCGCTGGATCATGAAATTGAAGGTACTCATGTAGATATAGGTATTGATGTACTTAGAAAGTATAAGGAATCCGAAGCAGTTGTAAACGGTATGGCGGCTCACCATGGAGATTATGAACCAAAGAGTCTGGAAGCTGTATTGATTGCAGCAGCGGATGCTCTGTCTGCGGCAAGACCGGGAGCAAGGCGAGAAACTTTGGAATCCTATATCAAACGGCTTCAAAAGCTTGAAGAGATTGCGACGACAACTCCGGGGGTTGATAAGGCTTATGCTATACAGGCGGGTCGTGAGATCAGAATTGTAGCAAAACCGGAAGAAATTAAAGATGAAGAAATCGTATTCCTAGCGAGAGAAATCTCTAAAAAGATTGAAAGTGAACTGGAATACCCTGGACAGATTAAGGTTAATGTTGTTCGGGAAACAAGAGCAATTGATTATGCAAAATAATTATCAGTAATAAACCTATGGACCCTGCAGCTGAAACTGCGGGGTCTTTTAACGATAAAAATATACAGGTGATAATTTGGAAAATAATTTAGACAGTGAAAATAGAAGAGATATAAGTTATACGGCGCCCCATACGCAATCTTTTTATAAAAAAATGTGGCTGGTAGCAGTGCCTGTGGTGATTCAAAATGTTATCAGCATCGGACTGAACTTGATCGATATTTTAATGATAGGAAGAATGGGAGAAAAAGAGCTTGCAGCAGTAGGCTCTGCAAATCAGATATTTTTTATATTCAGTATGATATGCTTTGGATTATACAGCGGAGCAGCAGTTTATGTGGCACAATATTGGGGAATAAAAGATCTGAGCAACATAAAAAAAGTGATTGGAATAGATTATGTGGTAGGTACTGCATTAGCAGTTATTACTTTTATCGTAGCGATGCTGTTTGCTCCGAAGCTTATCTGGATATTTTCCAGGGATCAGGAAGTGATTGCTTTAGGTGCTCAATATCTTAGAACAGTTTGTTTTTCATATATTTTAATAAGTATAACCTTTGTCATGGTATACAATTCCAGGGCAATTCAAAAATTAAAGGCGGCAACTATTATTAACGGAACAGCTATCGGGATTAATACCATTTTAAATTACTGCCTGATATATGGAAATTTCGGCATGCCGGCTATGGGGGTAAAGGGTGCTGCTCTGGCTACTGTTATAGCCAGAATGACGGAGCTTATTTGTTTTGTGGTATATATTTATATCCAAAAGGAGCATCCTTTTCACGGAAGCTTTAAAGAATTCTTTGATTTTGATAGAATTTTATTTAAAAACGTGATGAAAACTGCGGTACCTGTTGTTTTTACGGAAGGCGGATGGGCGGCGGTAACCTCTCTGACTTTTGTTGCTTATGGTATGCTGGGAGCTACGGCTCTGGCTGTTATTCAGATTGCTGAGGTAGTATCTAATTTGTCACAGGCGGTTTATTTTGGATTGGGAAATGCAACGGCGGTTATTATAGGGGAATCCCTTGGAAGATCAGATACCCAATCTGCCTATAAGTATGGGGGCATGGCTATGAAAATAACCTGGGGATTAAATGTCACAGTGACCATCCTCTTAATCGCATTAAGCAGGCCCATTGCTAACGTGTACCACTTTAACAGTGAAACAACCCACTTGCTTATATTAGTCATGATTGCATGGGCTTTTACAACTACGCCTAAAATGCTGGCGTATGTTCTCATATGCGGAATTTTAAGAGCCGGCGGAGATACCTTGTACAGCCTTATAGTAGACTTGTCATGCAATGTGATCATTCAGCTTTCCATAGCCTTTTTCAGTGTTCTTGTTCTTAATCTGCCTCTTTATTGGGTGGTAGGCTTAGTAGCTTTCAGTGATTTAATAAAAACTATTATTTGTTATAAGAGGTATTACAGTAAAAAATGGATGAACATAGTTACCTGATATGGTATACTATTATGCATGCCAATATCCATTGGTATGAGTTATTAATCCGAGCTTTTATAATTGAGAGGTTTATATAAAATGTTTGTATATTTGGATAACAGTGCAACGACCAAACCCTACAGTGCAGTAACTGATAAAATGGTGGAATATATGAAAGAGGATTTTGGTAATCCATCCTCCCTGCACAGGTTGGGAATCTCTGCGGAAAAGGCGGTAAAATCTGCAAGAAAAAGTGTTGCAGAAGCTCTGACGGTCCGTGAAGATGAACTGATATTTACATCGGGAGGCACAGAGGCAGACAATACGGCTCTGATTGGAGCGGCTTCTGCAAGACAAAGAAGAGGAAAAAAGATTATTACAACGGCTATCGAACATCCGGCTGTTTTAGAAGCAGCGGGACGGCTGGAAAGCAAAGGTTTTATAGTAGAATATATTGAAGTAGATGAAAAGGGCCTGGTAGATTTGCGGGCACTTCAGGAAGCATTGACGGAGGATACCCTGCTCCTTTCAATTATGGGGGTGAATAACGAAGTCGGAACCATTGAACCTATCCAAGAAATTGTTCAGATAAAAAATGAATACAATAAAACCCATGGAACGGATGTTTTGCTGCATGTGGACGCGGTACAGGCTTTCGGAAAGCTGCCGCTGCAATCCAACGGGATAGATATGATCGCCGTCAGTGGCCATAAAATTCACGGACCAAAGGGAATTGGCGCTTTATATGTCAGAAAAGGGCTGACGATTGAGCCTTATATGATCGGCGGGGGACAGGAGAGGCATATGCGATCAGGGACGGAGAATGTGCCTGCAATTGTTGGATTTGGACAAGCTGCTAAAGCGGCAAAAGAAGACTTTGACCTTCGAATAAAAAATATGTCCTCAGCGAGAGAATATTTGCTGGAGGGAATTAAAACAGAAATAAAGGATATAAAAATTAATGGCGCGGAAAAAGACAGCTTGGATTGGGACAGTGGGATGTGCTGCCCTTCCGTATTAAATATCTCTTTCTTAGGAACAAGGGGAGAAGTTCTGCTGCATACGCTGGAACAGGACGGAATTTATGTTTCCACAGGATCGGCATGCTCATCCAACAAGAAAGGCCGGAGCCATGTTCTAAAGGCTATGAGATTGAAGGATAAGGAGATTGAAGGAGCAATCCGATTCAGCTTTAGTGAATTTAATACCATCGAAGAAATGCAATATGTGCTGGAGCATTTGAAAGCAGCAGTGGCGAAATTCAGAAGACTGGGCAGTTTCAGATAAGCAAAGGATGGAATAGAATTGGGTAGATAGAAAGGAATAGTATATATATGAATGAGAGAAACATATTCATAGTGAGATGCGGAGAAGTAGCTCTTAAGGGTATGAACAAGCCTTACTTTGAAAGAATGCTCGTTGAAAGAATAAAAAAAATGCTGAAAAGATATGATGGCATTGAGGTTAAAAGACATGAGGGCTTGATATTTGTCAGAGCAGATAAAAGTATTCCAAAGGATGCTGTTATTGGACAAATATCAAAAGTTTTCGGAGTAGCTTCTATCAGCCCCGCAGTGGAAGTTGAAACAGATATGGATAAGATCGGGGAAGCTGCCGTTCAGTTGATGCTTGAACTGATTGAGGAAAAAGGCGTTCAGACGTTTAAAGTAGAAGCAAAGCGTGCAGATAAGACCTTTCCTGTCACTTCACCTGAAATAGGAAGAATAATAGGTGCTAAAGTGTTAATCGGCTGTAAGGTGCTGAAGGTTGATGTTCACAATCCGGAATGCCTATTGTTTGTCGATGTACGAAGAGAGAAATCCTATATTTATGAACAGAAGATTTCCGGATTTGGGGGACTGCCTTTAGGAACCAATGGAAAAGGTTTGGTTCTGCTGTCAGGAGGTATTGATTCCCCGGTAGCTGCATGGATGATGGCCAAACGAGGTATGATGATTGAAGCCATACATTTCCATTCTTATCCCTATACCAGTGAGAGAGCTCAGGAGAAGGTTGAAGAATTAGCAGGGATTGTAGCTTCTTATTGCGGCAGATTTAAAATGCATGTAGTTAACCTGCTTCCCATTCAGGAGAAAATTGTACAGCATTGCCCGGAGGAAGAAACTACTATTTTAGTGAGACGTTTTATGATGAGAATAGCGGAACGTATTGCTTTGGAAACAGGCTGCATGATGCTTATTACAGGAGAGAATTTAGGACAGGTAGCAAGCCAGACAGCAGAAGCCCTTGTTGTAACAGATGCTTCTGTAAATATGCCGGTTATGAGACCGCTGATTGCGATGGATAAAGTAGATATCATGGATAAAGCACAGGAAATCGGCACCTTTGAAACCTCCATTCAGCCATATGAAGATTGCTGTACCGTCTTTCTACCAAAGCATCCCACAACGAAGCCTAAGCTGGAGAAAATATTAGAATCGGAA
>DKLE01000074.1 GCA_002455605.1 Firmicutes bacterium UBA6648 | reverse complement strand
TTAAATAGTTCTTTTTATCCGGTATGAGGTTCAGTAATAAAATAGTCCAGGCAGCAGCAAGTACTAGTACAATTTCCCTCATTACAATATCCGTATACCAGGCAATCCCGATATCTGCCGCTGTGGTCTTTAATAAATAGAAAGCTACGGGAACCTTCACATAATAAGCCAATCCATAAGACACGCCTATGAGCAGTAGCAATAACGGAATGCACTGCCATTTTTTTAAGCACTTCAGGGATTTTAACTTTTCACTGGTACAATAGTAACCCATTAAAAAAAACGGAAAATAGGATATGGTTCTGCCCAAGGCTAAGTAGTCCGTATCCACAGGTAGCAAACCCGTGATTAAATAAATTCCTATACTGATGCTCAACAGATGTTTAATCTTCACTAAATCTTTCAGATAATACCGATAAAAGAATACAGCAAACAAAAACCATAAGGCGAAAGGAGGCTTCAAAAAATCTAAGTTAGCGTGTCCAAAATAACAATAACGAAATATGTAAAATATTAATGTGAATGTTAAATACGGCAGCATAAAGGTTTTAAAAGCCGATTCTCTGGCCCTGTCCACTTTTTTAGAAAAGTAGCCGGACAGGAACATAAACAGCTGCATAACAAAGACATTAATGGTTATATAGACTACCCCACCCAGAGAGTCATGTAAAAATTCACCGCCAACTCTGGTAAAGTGTGAAATCGGTATGCACCAAATCGCCAAGCCTCTGAGATTATCAAAGATAAAGCTTCTCTGCTTGGCAGTCAATAGGTTGGGAGCTTCAATCGATACCTTGTTTTCCATAAAATTCCCTTTCTTAAATATAATTGTTTCTTAAAATTTACTTGTAGAGTATATCATAAATCAGAAGGATTATCTTCTATTTTATAATAATTCCCAGTATTTTGGCTAATTCTGCCGCTTGAGACAGTTCTACCACCGCACCATATAATTCTTTGGCTTCCGCAGACAATATAATTCCATCGATTTGAGCGCTTCTTAAATCAATGCCTTTCAGAGGTGTTTTACACAGATTAGTTCTTATTAAATTGACCTTGTCTAAATTCAGTTTTTTGATTTTGCAATTGTCAATAAAAGATTCGGAAAAATCACTGTCCGCTATATTGCAGTCCTTCAATAAAGAATAGGTAAACACTCCATATCGAAATAAGCATTCTTTTATCTCCATATCCTTTAATACACTTTCCGAAAAGTCTGCTCCCACGCCCTTGATATTTTGAAATAAGCAATTACTGAAAGTACTGCTGCTAAAATCACAATTTGAAAAATCACAGTTTTTAAACAGACAATCTTTAAAATATGACTTTTGAAAGACAACCCGATTAAAAGTGCAGTTTTCAACAATAATTCCGGTTCCCTCAATAGAAGAAAAATCCAGCTTCTCTCCAGTCAATGCAGTAATATATTTCTCCTCAATGGTTCCGCCTTCATTTTTTAGAGCCTCCGCTAAAGCGATAAACTCGCTCATTTGGTCCACTACAACTAACCGGCCCATGTCTTCTAAAATGTCTTGTTTGTTCATCTATATCCCCCCGCTTCAATCATTCTGCCCAGACTAAGGCACATTTTACGGCTTTTTTCCAGCCCTGGAGCATCTCTTTCCTTTTCTCCGAGGATATCTTGGGCTCAAAGGTTTGATCTATCTGCCAATTTTCAAGTACATCCTCTTTATTTTTCCAATACCCTACTGCCAAACCCGCCAAATAAGCTGCACCCAGAGAAGTAGTTTCAATACATTTAGGCCGGTGTACTGCTGTGTCCAACAGATCGGATTGAATCTGCATCAAAAGATTATTGGCACTGGCACCGCCGTCTACCTTTAAAGCCGCCAATTTTATATGGGAATCCTCTTCCATGGCTTTCAGCAGATCAGAAGTCTGATATGCCAGCGACTCTAACGTAGCTCGAACTAAATGATTCTTATTAGCCCCTCTGGTCAAGCCAAAGATAGCTCCTCTTGCATAAGAGTTCCAATAAGGTGCTCCCATTCCAACAAAAGCAGGTACAATATATACGCCGTTGGAATCCTCCACAGATGCTGCCATCGCCTCTGATTCAGAGGAAGAATGTATCAACCCCAGTTCATCTCTCAGCCATTGAACAGCAGCTCCTGCAACAAATATAGATCCTTCCAGAGCATAGGTCACTTTTCCGTCCAGTCCCCATGCTATAGTGGTTAAAAGCCCATGTTGAGATGCAACCGGTTTCTCCCCAGTATTCATCAATAAAAAACAGCCCGTTCCGTAGGTATTTTTCACTTCTCCTTCTTTAAAGCAGGTTTGTCCAAACAATGCCGCCTGCTGATCGCCTGCGGCCCCTGCTATTCTAATGGGACCTCCGAATATCACCGGATCGGTTGTACCATATACGCAGCTTGACGGCATAGGCTTGGGCATCATAGTTTTTGGGATATTCAATTCTTTCAAAATTTCATCATCCCACGCTAAGGTATGAATATTAAACAACATAGTCCTTGAAGCGTTGGAATAATCCGTTACGTGGACCTTCCCCATGGATAATTTCCAAATCAGCCAGGTTTCTATGGTTCCAAAAATTAAATCTCCTCTTTCTGCCTTTTCTCTCGCACCCTCCACATGATCCAAAATCCATCTCAGCTTTGTAGCGGAAAAATAAGCATCAATCAGCAAACCTGTTTTAGCCTTAAAGCTTTCTGAAAGACCTCTTTTTTTTAATTGATCACAAAATTCCGCCGTACGCCTGCACTGCCAGACAATAGCATTATAAACAGGAAGCCCCGTCGTTTTATCCCATACAACGGTGGTTTCTCTTTGATTCGTTATTCCTATGGCTTCAATATTTTCATAGGTGGCATCTATTTTATATAGAGCCTCCTGGGCCACTCCTATCTGAGTAGACCATATTTCCATGGGATCGTGTTCAACCCAGCCTCCCTTGGGGTAGATCTGTTTGAACTCTTTTTGCGCCGAACTGACGATTTCACCCTTCTTATTATATAGAATGCATCTGGAACTGGTTGTCCCCTGATCAAGAGCCATCATATACATTTTCATCTGCTTACCTCTGCTTTTTTATTTATCCATTTGACTAAAA
>DKLE01000002.1 GCA_002455605.1 Firmicutes bacterium UBA6648 | reverse complement strand
TTTAGAAAAAGATCGGAAACTCTTATCCCATGAGATGGCTGAAATCAGACATAAAATTATCAAATTTTTTGGTGAAAATGCAGTTTTAAGTATTTAACCAAATGACACCAGCATATGAAATTATTACATCGAATATAAAAACCTCCGCGGGTTAAATTAATAACGTAAACAGCAGATGGATATTTGAGAAACTTTTTCAAATGTTCCATCTAACTGTAAATTAATTATAGGGCATGGTGGACAGAAAAGTTCACATAAGCCGAAATGGAGGTAAGAAAAATGACATTACAGGACAAAATGAATAAGAGTTACAAGCCAGCGTTAAAGAACATGAAGACAGAAGTTGCTTCAGAACTGGGATTGGCTAATTACGACAGCATGGATAAGGGTAACCTTACAGCTAGACAGAACGGCTATGTAGGCGGATATATGACAAAGAAGCTAGTTGACATGGCTGAACAGCAGTTAGCAGGAAAATAAATTGAATAAGTAACAAATAATAATTTGTTAGAAAAGAAAAATATCTACTGCATACCAGTAGATATTTTTCTTTATTAATGGTAAAATAACAAAGGGTAAGTCATTATTATGATTTACAAGCGACATTTTTTTAATTAGTGAGGAATTAAATTGCGAATAATAGCAGGTGAATTAAAAGGCAGAAAATTAGTTAGTCCGAAAGATGAAAAAGTCCGACCGACCTCAGATAAAGTGAAAGAGGCAATTTTCAGTATGATTGCGGATAGTTATTATGATGAAACGGTTATTGACTTATTTGCCGGTACAGGCAATTTAGGGATAGAAGCAATCAGCAGAGGTGCAAAGCATTGTTATTTTGGGGACAAGTCTAAAGAAAGCCTGGCATTGATAAAATCGAATATTAATACCTGCCGTGTTCAAGACAGAGCGACTATTATTGCAGGGGATTATGAAATGGTTTTAAAGCGCATTCCAGTAAAAGGGCAGATTATTTTTTTGGATCCGCCTTATAAGGAAGGGCTGATGATTTCCTGTATTGAATTAATAAATGATTTAGATTTGCTTACAGAAGATGGTTATATTATTGCCGAACATAGTTTGGAAGAAAAACTCCCTGAAACAGTGGGAAAATACCAGCTTATTAAAGAAAAGAGATATGGTAAAATATCTGTTTCCATTTACGGATAAATATGCTACAATGTTTGTTAGCAAAAAATAGTCAGGGGCATGATAATGAAACAAAAGGCACTATATGCAGGATCCTTTGATCCCATAACAAATGGACATTTAGATTTAATAAAAAGAGCTGCGAAGCTTTATGATAAATTAGTAGTAGGAGTAATAGCCAATCCTTCCAAAAGTCCGCTTTTTAGCATAGAAGAAAGAAAGATGCTTATTAAGGAGGTAACCTCTCATCTGGATAATGTAGAGGTAGATGACTTTACAGGTTTACTTGCAGAATATGTGAATAAACAACAATTTGATGTGGTTATAAGAGGTCTCCGAGCAGCTACAGATTTTGAATCTGAGATACAAATGGCACAAATGAACGCAAGACTATATGATGAAAAGGTGGAGACAATATTTCTCATGACTTGTCCGGAATTTTCATTTTTGAGTTCAAGCATGGCAAAAGAAGTGTTTATGCTTAATGGAGACATTGATGGTTTAGTACCGGATGTGGTTTTGGATTATATGAAAAAAAAGTATAGATAATTTACTTTAACAGAAAAACACAGGAGGGCATTTCAATGAAAGTATTGGAATTATTAGATGAGATAGAAGAAATTATAGATACAAGTACAAGTTTTCCATTAACCGGAAAAATAATGGTAGATGCTGAAGAAATTTTAGAAATAGTCAAAGAAATACGAGTAGAACTTCCTGATGAAATTCAGCAGGCACAGTGGATAAAGGATGAACGTCAGAGAATTCTTGAAGAAGCCAGAAAAGAATATGAGACGGTGATCAATGATGCAAAGAGACAAGCAGAAGTGCTTATAGAAAATGATGACATTGTGGTTAAATCCAAGATGCGGGCAGATGAAATTATGCGTATTGCAGAGGAAAACTGTAAGCAGCTGAAATTAAATACTTTTGATTACATAGACAGTATTTTATTCAATTTCCAAGATAAAATGGATCAGTTAAATGCCACTTATTTTGCGGATATGTTCAATAAAATGGAAAATACCTTCCAAAGTGTTAATGCTACTCTTGCTTCCAACAGAAGTGAAATAAAAGACTTGGCCTATAAGACTCAAATGGACAAAGACGTTTAAAATCTAATAGTATAAGAGTGTATATTATCCATGGTAAATTCATAATATTTATCATGGATAATAATTTTTTTGCTTTAAAAGCGTTAAAAATAAAATTTAGATATATAGTGGCTGTAGTTTCAGCCGGCATAGCCTGTTTATTTATGGTGGCCTTCCCTGAAATCGCGTTGCTTTCAGCACAAAAGGGTATTGCTATATGGGCGAACAATATTCTCCCTGCAATGCTTCCATTTTTTATTTGTGCTAATTTTATGAATGGCATTGGGATCACCAGATATTTAAATCCCAGCTGTTTTGCATTTGCTATGAGTGCTTTGTCAGGTTACCCCATGGGGGCAAAAGTCATTGGTGATATGGGCAGAAGGGGATACATTCCGGGAGTAGAATGCCGAAGATTAGTCAGCTTTTGCAGTACTTCAGGACCGGCTTTTATAGTGGGTGCAGTGGGTGCATCGATGATTGGAAATAATACAAGCGGGAGTATCATCGCAATAGCACACTTTGGGGGAGCCATTTTAAATGGGATTTTATTTTCCGTATTGTTCAGCATCTTTAGCAGCGATTATCGGCATTATAATCGCACACAAAAAAGAAAGGTTTTTAGTACAGATTTTA
>DKLE01000061.1 GCA_002455605.1 Firmicutes bacterium UBA6648 | reverse complement strand
CAAAACTCTGCTATATTGTCGCCGTCAGCGAATTTATACCAATTAGGACTGTTTTGATACTTAGTTATACATAATAATTGATTTGATTTGATTCTATTGTTTTGGATTTCAATGGGTTCAAATTTAACTTCTTTGTTCCGATAACAAGTAAGTACATTATTTCCCTCATTTAATATAATGCTCGTATAATCTGAAAGAGTGACTATTCTATAAAAATGATTGGAAGTATGCCAAGTTTTTTGACTGTCATAATCCAGTACAGTGGAATTATATAAATTTAAGCCATTTCCTTGGTTTATTAGATTAAACTTTTCATCATATGTTTTTATTTCATATGAACCCAGAAAAACTTCGTGGCTTTCGAAATTTTTGTAATCCACATTACTTTCGGCTTTTTTAGCTTCCCTTAATTGTTCATTAGCTAAGTCTAAGATAGACTGAACATCATCAATCGTCTCTAAATCAGATTTAAGTTTAAGAAAAAAGGCATAAAATTGGTTCCATTGAGCAACTATTTTAGAGATTTGGTTCATCCGGCTTGTAATTTCAACATTCTCGTGCTCATATATCTGAAGTAATTTTTTTATATTACCACTTATAGTTGACTTACCAGATATTTCTCTTAATTTATCATTGATCTGACTTTGCAGACTATTCATTTGCCCTTGAAGTCTATTATATTTCTCCTGATATTGTTTTAATGAACTTTCATAATCTCCAAGAAGATAAAGATTATAGAATGGTACCCAGCACCATTTTTCAAGTTCAGCTCTTTTGTCATTTATTTCTTTAGCTTTCTTATTGATGAGAGCATAATACTCAGCAGCTTCTTTTTGTAAATCGTTTAATTGAGCATAAAGACCAGATAAATATCCTTGAAGAGCAGCATCCTGAGACTCCGTATCTTTATTTAAAGATAATAACGAACATCTGTGATCGCTTAACTTATTGTGCCAGTTGCAATAGTTGTCCCTTACTTCCGTACAGGCTTTTAATTGATTTTTTATCTTGGGTAAAATTTCTGATAACATCTGCTCTGCTATTTCTCTTTGCCTGATAATGTTTTCAAGCTCATCATCTTCACTATTCTCTGCAAATTCTTCAATTCCATTAGTTCCCCGAAAGAAAATAGTCGGCTGGACTACTTGCTTGAACGGTTGATGAGTTACATCATATAAATCGCCAAACTTGAAATGTTCCATCTCTATACCCCCTCTGCTTGAATCTTAATGAGATCACTTATACCTTTGCTTCTGTCGATTGCTCTTTTCCACATTACTTCCGGATTAGGATCTTCATCCTCCTTTAACTGGATTTGAAGTTGGTCACGTACATTATGAAAAGCGTTCTGATATTCTATAAGTACAAGCTTGAGGGCTACCCACTGACAAGCATTAGTTGCTATAGTGCTTAAGAAATCTATGGATTTTAAAGCATCCGGATCATCTTCATTTAAGAAGAAGTAACTTTCAATTTCTGAACTTGCTAAATTTTCGCAGTAACTTTTAATGCGTGTCCAAAAAGTGTAAAAATCATTAAGCACAGATACAATGTAGTTCATGGCACCAATGCCGGCACTGAGAGCAGCTATTGCTAAATCTAATGAGTTTTTAGTAACAACTGAATTTTCCACCGTTTTTGTGTATTCTGCTATTTTTTGCAGGATTTCACGTTTTTCTTTATTTAAAGCCGATTTTTTAGTAGCAATATTGTCTGCCATTTGAGTGAGGGAGGTAATAGAATCGGCCAGTTGATTGCCTTGTTTGTCCAGTTTATCACTGAGATTGCTCAGACCCGCACCAATACCAGTAATAATCTCCGTATACGATTTCGCTTGTGCTTTTAAGGTAGCAAGGTTAGATTTTTCCAGGTCCTGCTGGTCTGTCAGAGTCTTTTTTTCTGCCAGCAACGCAGCTTTTTTTGTTTCATCTGTTTCTGCATTAATCGCCGTATTTTTTGCCTCTATTTGCTTTTGCAAATTATTAATTTTAGTTTCGCTTTCTGCTATCTTTTCATTTGTAGTATCTAATGACTTTTGAGTATTTTGAGCGGTTGTGCTCTGGCCTTGAGGGTTTGTCGGATTGTTTGGATTACTTGATAAATTTCCGCTTACTTTATTTATCATACCAGCTGTTGTATTGGCCGAATACGCAGATAAACCTACACCAATAGCACCTGTTATTGCTGATGTAATACTTAGCCAAAACTGCTGATCCGCTGCTTTGTCAATTTTCTTATCCAGTTTATTGTATTGTTCGGTCAGTTCATCAATTTCGTCTTCTAAATCTTTCTGTGCTGTCGTCAAACCTTCCATCTGCGCTTTCAGGCTTGCTACGTTTTCTTCCAGTTCTTTTCGTTTAGTAATGTCTAATGCTTTTGCGTTAATCACTTTTTGAGCAATATCCGAGGCATTATCTGTCAAATTCTTAAAAACAACAACAAGTTCTTTTGCTTCTTTACATATGACTTCCGCTTCTTTCGTTATTAATTCAAATGCTTTGCAGGATTTTTCTGCATTCATAGGTGTTGACAGCAACGATTTTACACCGACATTAAAATAGTTTGGAACTTTATTGATACGATTTATAAATCCGTTGACATAATCATCTGCGCTGTCAGAAGAAGCTACGATTAAATCTTGTCTAAGCTTCCAGATAGCAGACTGTAATCCTTCCATACCATTAACAGCATTATAGGCAATTCCAAATAAGTCTGCGCAGGTAGACAAGTTTTTAAAAAGTACTGTAGTATTCAGTCTGCCTAACAGTAATTGTTTAGCTTCTGCAACTAATATGGAGTCATAACTTGGTACTTTAGTTAAACTATAAACTTCTGTAAGTGTTCCTGAATGTACCGTTATTTCATTGTTTGTTGTACCCAAATCAAATGTAATACTCATCTTTGTATCCTCCTTTAGCTAATTAGCGTAATTAAAACATCAACATATTGATTAATTATAACATAAAAGAAAGAATTTTCCAAATATTTTTACATAATATAGAAAAAATCCCTTTTTTCTCTTACATAATGACAATTGAAATACCAAAATTACTTATAATTCTCATAAAAACCATCCACGCGTCTAACGCGTGGTTTTCATTTTACGGGCGTAGCCCTCTGCTCCTCGCCTACACGTCAAACGTGTAATCCGGCCTGTCAGTTGCGTTGTTCATTTCTTACTTCTTCTTTTTCTTAAATGCACCCACTTCGCTCATTGTTAACTGTTCTCCCATCCTATCCTCAGCAAGTTGACTTTTGATATACTCCGCAATTCGGCTCTCATTTTTTCCAACTGTATCTACATAGTATCCCTTGCACCAAAACTCCCGGTTTCTGTTTTTATATTTTAGTTCGCCGAATTGCTCATAGAGCATTGTGCTACTTTTGCCTTTGAGATATCCCATGAACTTTGATACGGAATATTTAGGTGGAATTTCTACGAGCATATGTATATGATCTGCACATACTTCAGCTTCCATAATCTTTACACCCTTCCATTCACACAATTGACGCAGTATTTTTCCTATTGCCACTTTTTTCTCTCCATAAAATACTAATCTTCTATATTTAGGTGCAAAAACAACATGGTATTTGCAATTCCATTTTGAATGCGATAAACTGTTTATATCATTCAAACCTGTTTAATGTAATATAAAAG
>DKLE01000032.1 GCA_002455605.1 Firmicutes bacterium UBA6648 | reverse complement strand
AGCTTGCTTTCCCATCAATTTTTTACTGTTTTAGGGACTGGAGCCCAGGATATGGCCGTTATGGTCGCTGGCCAGATTGAATTGACCGATAAAGATGTAGAAATTTTAAAGCAGATGGAATATAAGGATATTGCCGCACATCCGGCTAATCAACAATTACAGAAATTAGATCAATTAAAAACTTTTCAGGAGAAAACCAATTGCATATATGTAGCAACGTTTTTACAGCCGGATGAGGTGAAGTACTATGTGACAGAAGAAAATAAGAATTTTTACAGGGCAGCTGTGGGGCAGCCTTTAAATGTTATGTGGCTGCTGGATGCGTATATGGGAGAAAAAAACACCGAACAGGGGAAAGAAAATTGGCAGGAATATTACAAAAGGGACATAGAGCGTTATTCTTTCTATTCAAAAAAAGATAAAAAAGCGTTAGAGGAGAAGCAGACGACATACTTTTTTTCCTATGATGATCAAGAAGGAAAGATCATTACTGCCTATGCTCCCATCTGGAGCAAGGAAGGAAGATATATTGGACTGCTGGGAATTGATCTGTCCATTGAGAGCTTGGAAAACTTTAAAAATAAGGTTTTTATATGCTTATCAAGCCTTTTGATTATTACTAACCTTACTTTGGCAGCCGTTTTGGCCGCTTGCTATTACAAATATATGAAGCTGGTTAATGAGCGGATGTATTGCGATCCCCTGACTAAAATTTATAACAGAAGATATTATAAGGATCTGTTTTTTAAAGAGCTTGAAAAAAGAAAGCTGTCAGAGGAGCTGCTTGCTGTCGTTATGCTGGATATCGATTATTTTAAGAGGATAAATGATACATACGGACACGCTGCCGGTGATGAATGCTTGATAGGAATAGCCTCCGGGGTTGAAAAAAGTATTAGAGAGAAGAAAGGCATCGCTGTCCGGTTCGGAGGAGAAGAATTTTTAATCACCTTTTTTATAAAAAATTTTCAGGAAGCAGAAGCGGTGATGAAACAAATGATGACCGATATAATACAGCCTGATTTTACAACAGATGCATGTGGGATTACAGTTTCTTTAGGGGCGCATGTGGTGGCCTGTGAAGAAATAAAAAAGGAGAATATAGAAAGCTTTATTAAAAAAGCAGATTTAAATTTATACCAAGCAAAGAATAACGGAAGAAAACAATATTGTGTTACACAGTCAGACAAACTGTCTTGTAAATAAATTGGACATTTAATATAATAAAGGAATGACGATAAGCGGTAAGAGCATTGCCTCGACCGTTAAGAATGAATGAGGGGTGGAGAATAATGACAAATACAGGATTAGTCAGGGTGGCGGCCATATCACCCAAGCTTAAAGTGGCTAATACACAGTATAATACAGAAGAAATCATCAGCTGTATGAAACAGGTAGCAGAACAGACAAGGGCAGGCTTTGCATTGTTTCCTGAACTGTGTATTACGGGGTATACTTGTGCGGATTTGTTTTATCAGCCGCATCTATATGAACAAAATTTAAAGGGCTTGAAGCAGATTGCTGAAGCATCCAAAGGCTTATCTCTCGCAGCGATTGTAGGCTTTTACTTCCGGATTCAGGGAAGCCTGTATAATTGTGCGGCTTTAATTCAGAACGGTAGAGTTAAAGGGATTGTGCCGAAAATGTTTATACCCAATTATAAGGAGTTTTATGAAGGCAGATGGTTTTCACCGGGAGCTCAGCTTGTTAAAGATGTAAAAGCGGTCACAATTTTTAGTGAAGAGGTACCCTTTGGCAATATTGTTTTTACAGATGAAGAATCAAACGTAAGCATAGGCATTGAAATTTGTGAGGATTTATGGATGCCTGTTACTCCGGGAACTCATCTTGCTCTTAATGGGGCGGAGATCATTTTTAATGCGTCAGCCAGCAACGAAACAGTTGGAAAGGAAAAGTACAGGAAGAGTATTGTGCTTGCTGAAAGTGCTAAAAATAGTTGCGGATATGTGTACGCATCCGCCGGTGTTTGTGAATCCACTACGGATTTGGTATTCAGCGGACATACCATAATTGCGGAAAATGGCTGGCTGCTTGCGGAGGGAACACGTTTTGAAAGAGATGGAACTTTATTGATAAGGGATATTGATTTTCAGAGGATTCAGTTCGAAAGAGCCCATGGACAAACCTTCAGCAACAGTACGGCAGCTTATGGAGACAGGACTTCATGTATTCGGGTGAAATTGGAGCCGGTACCATTGGTAGACTGGGATATGGAGATTCTAAGGCCTTATGAAAAAAATCCATTTGTGCCGTCGAATCCGGAGGCTATGGATGAAAGCTGTCGTGAAATTTTTAGCATTCAGACCGCCGGTTTGGCAAAGCGGATGGAACATTCACGAGCAAGGAAAAGTGTTGTGGGCATATCCGGAGGGCTGGACTCCACCCTTGCTCTCCTTGTCACTGCACAGACTCATAAGCTTTTGGGCAAACCGGCATCGGATATTGTAGCAGTTACTATGCCTGGATTTGGAACCACAGGAAAGACCTATAATAATGCGCTGACTATTATGAGGCTTTTGGGTACTGAGGTTAGAGAGATTCCTATCGGAGATGCTGTTTTAAAGCACTTTGAAGATATCGGGCAGGATAAAAATATTCACGATTTGACCTATGAAAACTGCCAGGCCAGAGAGCGAACTCAGATTTTGATGGATATATCCAATAAAGAAGGAGGCTTGGTTGTAGGAACGGGCGATCTGTCGGAACTGGCATTGGGATGGTGCACCTATAATGGGGATCATATGTCTATGTATGGAGTAAATTCAGGTATTCCAAAGACTTTGGTCAGATTCGTAGTAAAGTGGGTAATGGATAATCTGCTCAGTGGAGTAAGCGAAGACAAAGCCTTCAGTTCGGATAACGCTTTGTTGAAAAAAACCCTTCAAAACATTTTGGATACTCCTATTTCGCCGGAGCTTTTGCCGCCTGACGAAAACGGCGACATTGCCCAGAAAACAGAAGAAAGCGTAGGGCCTTATGTACTGCATGACTTCTTTATCTATTATACACTGCGTCAGGGAATGCCTCCGAAGAAGCTTCTTCATGTGGCATCTCAGGTTTTCGCCGATGAATACGATGAAGAATTCATAAAGAAATGGCTGATTACTTTCTATCGAAGATTCTTCAGCCAACAGTTTAAGAGGAGCTGTGTTCCCGACGGACCGAAGGTGGGTTCAGTAAGTTTATCTCCAAGAGGAGATTGGCGAATGCCCAGCGATGCTGATGCCGCTGTGTGGCTGGCAGAATTGGAATAAAGGTCATGTTTTTTATAAGAAAAAGTACAAAAAAGCCGGTAAAATTACCGGCTTTTGTATTTTTTTGAAACCAGATTCCTAATGCGTTGTATAATGTCCACATAAGGTTGGACACAAAATGTTAGAAATAAG